>NZ_JBSFNN010000021.1:0-94253 GCF_053587115.1 Streptomyces sp. NPDC003697 | reverse complement strand
GTGGACTACATCGGGCTGATCGTGACGCAGGTGATCAGACGGTCCCGGACCGACATGCAGTTCTCCGGGAACAAGGGAGCGCGCCGGCCTGATGCGCGCCACCCGCACACCCAGCCTGTTCCGCAGGCTGGGTGACGGCCCGTCCGCTGCGCTCCTGGGCCTGCGGGACTCCGTCCCGGTACCAGGCTTCCGCTTCGCTCCAGCCTGGCCGGCGCGTCCGCTGCGCTCCCTCGCCTGACGGTCCTTCCGGCTGCGCCTCCAGGACCGCTGGGCCCGCTGACGCGGGCCAGGCTGGCTACGGAAGGGCGTGGTGGGTGCCGTGGCTCGGCGGCCTGCGGTGACGGTCTGTCACCGCAGGCCGCTGGCATGGGGGGTCAGCGTCTGCGGGCCCAGCCAGCACCGACTCCGGCCACATGCAAAGCCAGAGCCATCAGCCCAAGAAGCACGACGTTCGTTGAAGAGAACGCATCGTTGGTATTGATATCAGCCGCGTTGATCAAAAACGCAATGAAGAACAGCGCTGCCGCGACTATGCCGAGCATGACGAACTCCTTTCGAAAGGGGGTGAAGCCCGTATGCCCGGCTAACGCCCCCGCAGACGCCGGAGGCCTGGGCCGTTCGCCAGGGGTAAGTCAGGCATGCGCATGGCGTGGCCGGGTCGCCCGCCGTGGTGCGGCGTGGCGGGCGGGTTCGGCCGAGCCCGCGGGCTGGAGACGCTGGAGCCATATGGAGGAAGTGAGCAGCAGGCCGGTGAAGACGGCCAGGAGGAGGGCGGATACCCACATCTGCCGGCTTCCGGGGGTCTGCCAGCCGGTCCAGGCAGTTGATACCGCCCATACCAGGGCGCCCACCGCGTAGAAGGTGCGGACCCGGCGCAGCTGCCGCACGGCCCGCAGGGACATGATGCGATCAGTCGTGGATGCCATGCCGGCCCGTGTACCCCCGTGGTTGCTCAGCAGGCCGGGTTCACTTCTGCTCGTGCTGCTGGGTTCTGCCTTCGAAGTCGCGGCGTACTGCTGCACCTTGGTCTTCGATCAGCCCGTCGCCGTCGGGGATATCCAGGACGGCGCCGCAGCGGTTGCATAGTTTCCCGTCTTCGGTGGGCGTGCCGCAGGCCTTGCAGAACCGGTTGCCTTGATGGTTCTCGGTGTTCTGTTCCATGGTCTCTCCCGGATGGTGGACAGTGATGACTAGTGATGACTGCGGAGTACCCGTGGCTTCCGTGTCGATTCCCTGTGTAACTGCTTCATTTTTGGACTGCGATAGAGTCTGGGCTTAGGTGGCTGTAGCGCTGTGAGGCGTGTCATCCGCTGAAGACGGTTGTTTGTGTGCCGCATCGGACGTGGGCAGCCGGTGTCGCGGTGGAGCCGGGTCATTCAATGCCTTTGGTGTGCACGGTGGTTGGTTGTGTGTGGGCGTGTAAGAGCTGTTGTTCAGCTCGTCGGAGGGGGGTGCATCGGATGGCTGTGAAAGGACTTCGTCTTCATCAGCGTGAAGCCGTGGACGCGGTTGTCCGTGCGCTGGAATTGCCTGCACGATCTACTGTGCTCGAGCGGGGGCTGCGGACTCAGGTGGTCATGGCGACCGGATCGGGCAAGACCCTCGTCGCCGTGCGCAGCGCGGAGGAGCTGCAGGCGGGTCGAGTGCTGGTGCTCGTGCCGTCGCTGGACCTGCTCGCCCAGACCGAGGCCGCCTGGGGCGAGGGCGGGCGTACGGGGCCGATGATTGGGGTCTCGTCCCTCCGGGGGCCGGAGGCGTCCTTCCGGAACACTACGGACGTGGACGAGCTGGTCGAGTGGGTCCGCCCGCTGGACAAGGTCACCGTGTTCGCCACGTACGCCTCGCTCGGGCTCGGCACACTCGAGCGCGCCCACCAGGCCGGCCTTCCGGGCTGGGACCTGATCGTCGTGGACGAGGCGCACCGGGTTTCGGGCCGGATCGGCAAGCCGTGGGCGGTCGTCCACGACAACACTCGTATCCCCGCCCTGCGCCGCCTGTACATGACCGCCACCCCGAGGCTGTGGCAACTCGACGACGACTCCGGGGCTGTCCCAGGCTCACCGGGTGAGCTGGTGGCGTCGATGGAGGACGACCCGTGCGGTCCGTTCGGGGCGCGCTGCTACACGCTGACGCTGTCGGAGGCGATCGACAGGGGGATCTGCGCGCCGTACCAGGTGGTGTGCCTGGACATCACCGACGCCCGCCTCCAGGCGGCTCAGCTGCTGGGCGTGGAGAGCCGCTCGGACCGGGTGCGCGGGGCGCGGCTCGCGGCGCTGCAGACGGCGCTGGTGAAGGCCTCGGCCGAGGAGGGCTTCAAAAGGACGCTGGTCTTTCACCACCAGGTGAGGGAGGCGGAGGCGTTCGCGGCCGGGCTCCCTGACGTCGCGAAGCGGCTGTACGTCGCCGAGCCGGAGTTGTACCCGCGTACCGTGTGGGCGGACTGGCTGTGCGGTGAGCACAAGCCGCTGCTTCGGCGCCGGGTCCTGGACGAGTTCTCCCGGGGGGTCGCTGCTGACGGCACGGTCGTGGAGAAGGGCTTCCTGGGCTCGGTGAAGGTGCTGGGCGAGGGCGTCGACACGAAGAACTGCGACTCCGTCTATTTCGCCGACGTCCGCGGCTCGATGCCCGACCTCGTCCAGGCCGTGGGCCGCGCACTGCGGATGCGGCCCGGCGAGGGCAAGGTCGCCTCGCTCGTGGTGCCGGTGCTGCTCGGGTCCGGTGAGACGGTGGACAGCATGCTCACCTCGCGGGCGTACGGCGGGCTCGCGAAGCTGCTCGAGGCGCTCCGGGCGCACGACGCCCGCGTCGTGGAAGCCCTGGCCGAGCCTCAGGTCCGAAGCCGTGTGAGAGGCGTACAGACCCGCTCCGGAGAAGGCGATGACGAGGCCGGGGAGGGCTCGGGCGTGGACGGGCAGGTCCGGTTGTCGGTGCCGGCCCGGGAGCTGCTGAAGTTCTCCATCCCCCGCGATCCCGCGCAATTGGCCGCGTTCATCAACCTGCGGGTGCTCAACCCCGAGCACGAGCACTGGCGGCGCGGCATCGAAGCCGCCACCCTGTACCAGCGGCTCCACGGGGACCTGAAGGTGCCGTTCACGTACCGCGTGCCCGCCAAGGACGACCAGGAGGCGGAAGGCGAGGGGTGGCCGGCCGCGCTCGCCGCCTTCCCGCTGGGGCAATGGATCGCCGACGCTCGCCGCGTCTACGCCCGCGGCAGCATGGATCCTGAGCGCGTGGCGCAGCTCGACGGCCTGGGCATGGTGTGGTCGCACTACGACGTCGCCTGGGAAGAAGGGCTCGCCGCCGCCCGTGGATGGGCGCAGGAGCACGGGCATCTCCTGGCCCCGGCGGACGCCACCTATGCGGGGTATCGCGTAGGGCTATTTCTGAAGAATGCGCGGGCCGCCGCCCGGCGAGCCGTGGTGAACGAGCAGCGGCGGGCCGAAGGACTGCCCGTTCAGTCAGCGGCCGGCGTGCTCTGCCAGGAGCGGCGCGAGCAGCTGGAGGACATCGACCCGTCCTGGTGCCCCGCCTGGCCCGTGGAATGGCAGCGCTGCTTCCACCTCGTCCGGCAGCACCTGCAGGGCGGCGGCGAGCTGCCGTCGGAGCCGGGCGTGGTCGTGTGCCAGGGTGAGGATCTGGGGCGGTGGGTACGGGCGCAGCGGCTCGGCTTCGACAAGCTCACAGGCGTGCGGCAGTGGATGCTGGGGCACATTCTCGGGATCGAACCCGCGGGTGAGGAGGAGAAGCCCAAGCCCCGCAGGAGTCAGGCCGACAAGTGGGCCCTCAACCTTGCCGCCGCCCGGCAGTTCTACGAGCGTGAGGGCCACCTCCGGGTACCGAGGAAGCACATCGAGACCATCATCGTCGTCGGCGGCGGCGAGGACGGCGGCCGCGGCGGTGAGAAGGCGGAGGAGAAGGCGGAGGCGGAGGCGGGGGAACATCGTCTGGGGCTGGGAGCATGGGTGGGGAACCAGCGCAGCCGGGCCGCATCCCTGTCACCGGAGCGGGTCGAGCACCTGTCCGCCATCGGCATGCGCTGGACCTGACGGCCACCGGGCTCGGCCGCCCAGGCACGGCTGCTGCGCCGCCGAGCCGACCGTGAAGCGTACATAGGGCGTACGTGATGTGTGCAAAATGCGTACTAAGCGTGGTCGCGACCCGCTCCCAGCGGACTCTCCCGTCACCGGCAGATCGCAGCCAGGCTCTGGTAGCCGGCGCCGGGCGAGCAGGTCTGCAGCGGACTTCCGGGCGTGGCTGACGTTCGCCGACGGGCCGCGCGCGCCCCTTGCCGGATGGGCCGGCAAGCCATGGGGTGCCTGTGTGCAGGATGCCGGGTGGGACGGAGTGGAGCATGGCGGCGTGAAGCCGATTCGGTGGATGTGCTGTTCCAGGCTTCCGGCGGGGCGAGGGAGTGTTCGAGGTGGTCGTCGGCCGCCGCCGAGGTGGTCTTCGAAGACTGTCCGCCGCTGAAGCCGTTCCCAGCCCGTAAGGGCGAGCGGCTGGGCACCGGGATGGTGTTGGCGGCCACCACCGGAAGGCTCGTGCGCTACGGGTCCGCGCCCGATGCGGCTGCACGTGATGCTCCTCGGCCGCGATCCGCGCGTCAGCCGGCCAGGTCACGTTGCGCCGGTCCACCGGGTCGACGGGACCGGGCACCCGGTACCGCCGGCCCGCCGCCGTACAGTTCTCTTCCGACCACCGCAGCAACAGACCGCTGACGCCGGGACAGCTCTGCTCTCCCCGTGCAGTAGGCGAGCACTTCCTGGCCATCGGCCGGCGGGAGCATCAGCTGAGGAGCATGCGCCCACACCCCGCTCGGCACCTGCCACCGCAGCTCCGGCGGCCGGGCGGCCTGCGGCCCGGGCACCGCTCAGCGCGGGTCCTCGTGAGGGGGGCCCGACCGCAGGTATGCGCGCCGGCCGCCGAACGAGGTGATGTCCCGGGCACCGTCGACGGCCAGGGGCTCGCAGAGGAAGCTGGTCACCGAGCTGCCGTCCGCGAGTTCCACGCTGCCGAGCGCCATCGGGCGGGGCAGCGCCGCGGCCAGCGCGCCCAGTCCCTCGGCGAGCAGCCGCCACACCTCGGCCTCGGCGGCTGCGCCGCCCGCGCCGACCCTGACCACACCCGGCTTGGCGGGCACCGTGTCCGGCGCGTACAGCCGGTAGGCGGGGGCGGTCGTGGTGGTGCGCAGCAGCCGGCCACCCGCGGCGAGGAGTTGCCCGTTCAGGGGCTGCCCGGACAGATGCGCGCCGATCACCGCCGGCGGCAGCGGCGGGGCGGTGAGCGGTGAGGCGATGCGTGCGAGCCGCTCGTCGGTGAAGGCGGGGCCGATCAGCATGACGCCGCGAGACGGCCGCCGTCGACGACGGGCGCGCGGTCGGCCCGCGGGGCCGCCGACGGGTTGCGTCGCAGCCCGGCGGCCGCCTCGGTGGTCACGGGGACGAAGCCGACGGTGTCGCCGGGGCGGAGCTGCCCGAGTTTCCAGCGCTGCCCGGTCACGACCATGGCCGGGCAGACGAAGCCGCCGAGGCAGGGCCCGTCGGGTCCGAGCAGGACGGGCATGTCGCCGGTGCAGTCGACGGCGCCGACGGAGTACGGGGTGTCGTGGATGCCGGACGGGGTGCAGGCCGGCCTCGCCGCCGTCCGTCCGCGCCCACCGCGGCTTGGGGCCGACGAGGCGTACGCCGGTGCGCGCGGAGTTGACGTGCACCTTCCAGAGCGCGCCGTAGAAGTCGCGGATGTCGTCCTCGGTGAAGAACTCGGGCGCGGCGTGCGGGCCTTCGACCGCGCCGATGGACCAGTCGCCGGCGAAGGCCGGGCGCCGGTCCGGGGGAACGGCGCAGGCCGCCGCACGTCGTTCGCCGCCGTGCAGGACATCGCCCGCGCGCAGGGCGCGGCCGCCGCGCCCGCCGAACCGGCCCGGGACGAAGGTGGCCGCGCTGCCCAGGAACTCCGGCACGTCCAGGCCTCCCGCGAACAGCACGTACATGCGCAGGCCGTGCTCGTAGGGGGGCCCCGACCGCCAGGGTCTGCCCGGCCCCGACGGTGACCGGCTCCCACTGCGGTACGGCGGTGCCGTCGACCGTCACAGGCGCGGGCGCGGGCGTGACGCAGACGGTCGTCGGGTGGGTGAAGCGCAGGGACGGCCCGTGGAGGGTGCACTCCAGGCCGGGCGCGCCCTCGGCGTTGCCGAGCACGGTGTCGCCGAGGGCGGTGTCGCCGAGGGCGGTGTCGCCGAGGGCGGTGTCGCCGAGGGCGGTGTCGCCGAGGCGGAACGAGAGGTCGTCCATCGGCCCGCACGGCGGGACGCCGACCTGCCAGTGGCCGGTGCGTCCCGGCCAGTCCTGGACAGTGGTCAGGGTGCCCGGCGCGACGACCTCGACACGAGGCGCGGGGTCGCCGATCCCGGCGAGCGAGACGGTGCTGTGGGTCGCCGCACGCACGCCGGCGTCGTCCAGCGCGGCGCGCACCAGGCCGAGGCCGGTCTCGATGCCGTCGAGGCGGATGGCGGCGAGCGCCGCGTCCAGCCGGTCCAGTGCCTCGGCGCGGTCGGCGCCGTACGCGCCGACCCTGGCGAACAGCGGGTCGCAGGAGGCGGTGACCTCGGTGCCGCCTCTCCACCCACGTGTCCACGCGGACCCCGGCGGGAAAGGCGACCCGGGTGAGCAGACCCGCGCTCGGGCGGTGGTCGCGGGAGGGGTCCTCGGCGTAGAGGCGGGCCTCCACGGCGTGGCCTTTCGGCGCCGGCGGTACGGTGACGACGGCGGTGTCGCCCTGTGCGAGGCGCAGCATCCACTCCACGAGGTCGACGCCGTGGATGTCCTCGGTGACCGGGTGCCCCACCTGCAGGCGGGTGTTGGCCTCCAGGAAGCAGGCCTCCTCGTGTGCGGCGTCGTACACCCACCGTGCCGGCGCAGCGGTAGCGCACGCAGGCACACAGATCGCGGGCGGTGGCGGTCAGCCGGTCGCGGCCCCGGTCCGGGAGGTCCGGCGCCGGGGCCTCCTCCAGGACCTTCTGGTTGCGGCGCTGCAGCGAGCAGTCGCGGTCCTTGAAGGTGACGACACCGCCCTCGCCGAAGACCTGTACCTCGACGTGGCGGGCGGACTCCACGAGCCGTTCCAGGAAGACACCGGCGAAGGAGAACGAGGCGGCGGCCACGCGCTGCACCCGCTCCCAGACGTCGGCGAGGTCCCCGGCGTCGCGGCACGCCCGCACGCCGATGCCGCCGCCGGCCGCCTTCAGCATCACCGGGTAGCCGATCTCCTCGGCTGCGGCGAGGGCCGCGTCCACGTCGGGCAGCAGCCCGGTGCCCGGGGCCAGCGGCACACCCGCCGCCTGAGCGGCCGCCCGCGCGGTGTGCTTGACGCCGAACAGTTCGAGCTGTTCGGGCGTGGGGCCGACGAAGACCAGGCCCGCCCCGGCGCAACGGCGCGCCGAGCCGGCGCCCTCGGACCGGAAACCGTAGCCGGGGTGGACGGCACCCGCCCCGGTGTCCCTGGCCGCCCGCAGCACCAGGTCCGCGTCCAGGGAGGACTGCTGGGCAAGGGCCCGGCCGGACGTGCCCGGCCCCGCGGACCGGGTCGCAGGAGACCGCGACGGTCCGCAGGCCGAGCCGGCGGCTCGGTGCGGATGACGCGGGAGGCGATCTCACCGCGGCCGGCCACCAGCAGGGTCCTCGCACGTCATGGCACTCAAACTCCCGTCCGACTCGGAGACAGTCGCCCGGTAGGGCGGTCGGGTCGAATCCGTTGCAGGGGTTGTTGATCTGCGGGCAGTTGGACAACACCACCAGGACGTCCGTCTCGGCCCGCAGCACGACCTCCAGGCCCGGAACCGAGATGCCGTCGACGACGGCGAGGGTGCCGTCCGGCACGACCGGCACGTTCCTGTACCAGTTGACGTTCGGACACCAGGTCGCGCCGGCCCAGGCCATGCCCGGCGCCCTCCGTGAGGAAATTCTCCACGCAGGCGTGCTACGACCAGGCGTGGCGCCCGTAGCGGAGGGTGTTGGACTCCTTGGAGCAGGCGCCGCCGATGGTGTCGTGCCGCCCGCAGGTGTCCTCGAGGACCGTCATCAGCGGCGCGTGCTCACCCGACAGCAGCACCGAGCCGGTGGTACCGAGCCGGTGGTCAGGAAGACGCCGCCCCGGGCCCTGGTCGGCGGCGCTGTAGCGCACGCAGGTGTCGTCTGCGTCGCAGACGAGGAAGTCCGCGCCCCGGTTGCCGTGCAGGCCGGTGATGGTCAGTAGCGAGCCCGCGCGGACGAGGGCGGACCAGACGGCGCGGGCAGGGACGGTCACATCGAGCGAGGACGCGTCCCGCACGGGTGGTCGCGGTGGTCATGCAGTCCCCCCGGCGGTGAGGTGCCCGGCGGTGTTGAGGAAGACACGGCGGCCCTCGGGTGTGGCGTTCCACAACGCATCGTGCGGGCCGGCCGGCCGGGCCCGATACACCAAGACCCCCGACGGGGCCGCAGACGCCAGTGCGGGCACGGGCCCCAGCAGATGCGGAACGTTGACGATCAGCACGGTCAGCGACTGCCCGGCGCGCACCATGACGGACCCCCCGGAACCCACGGAGCCGGTGAACGCGGTGGTAGGCGTCCCCGCTGATCCGGACACCCCAGAAGGAGACGCACAGCGGCACCCCCCCGTGGGCCGAGCCCGTTCTCGAGGGCGGCGAGCTTGAACAGCTCACGCCCGGCCGACGGCCGACTGAGGGGATCCGCCGCCGTAGCGGGCGGTGTGACGGGCCAGGGCGCAGGTGCCGGTGAGGGCGTCGTGCCGGCCGGAGGTGTCCGCGGTGACGGACGCCAGGACCCGACCCTTGGCCGGACACGAGCAGGCGTCCCACGCCGAGGCAGGCGTTCCAAGAGCACCTTGACCGTGTCGGCCGTGTTCAGCCGCTCCCACGGGCGGTCCGCGCTGTACAGCAGGACGTGGGCGCACACGTCGCCGGTGAGGTCGGTCAGCCGCAGCCCGGTGCCCCGCGCGAGGACCTTGCGGGTGCAGCTGCCGCCCGCCACGGTCTCGGCCCACACAAGGCCCTCACCCGCGATCCCCTCCGGTGGCGCCGGCCAGTCACTCGCGGGGAGTACAGGCATGGTGGCGGACCTGATGCCCTCCTGGGCCCGGGGCATGGTCCCGAGCACCCCTGGGCCGACGGTGTCGTCACGGCCGAACCTCCGGCCCGTCCCTGATTTCTGCCCTGCGGCAGAAATCAGGGACGGGCCGGGTCCTGACCGTTGCCCGTACGTTTCCGGGCGGCAACCGCCGCCTCACCACCGCCGATCGGCGCCCGGGCAGCCCGCAGCCCTGTGCGAGGACCACCGAATAAGCCCGCCCACCAGCAAAGAGGAGACCGGCGGCGAGGCCCTGGTCGACCGCCCGTTCCCGTGGCTGATGCGGCGTGCCCTGGTGCAGCGTCAGGCGTGCTCGGACCGCCGGTGCGATGACGGGATCCGTCTGGACACGGGCGGCGAGTGCGAGAACTGCGGCAACGTGGTGCACATCCGGCGTGCCCGGCGGGCGAAGATCGCGGCGGAGGTCGACCGGGAGCTGCCCGGCTTGACCGAGGGCGGGCGCCGCCGGGTCCTCGAGGAGCGGCTGCGGGAGCAGGCGGCCCACTGGGGGGGGCATCGGCGCCCTTCCGACCGCCCTCACCCAGAACCGCTTTCACCGACCAAACGACACCCTGTCAGTGCGTCAGGGCAGATGGGCGCGGGGAGGGCGTCGGAGCCGGCTGCGGGCGAGTGCCAAACGGATAGCGGCGTAGAGGAGGCAGGCGCAGGCGTACGCGCCAGTAGCGGTCCAGGCGGTGCGGTCTGCGGTGAAGATCCCGTCGCTGCCCGCGTCTGTACCGAGTCGGTAGGAGGCCAGCAGCAGGAGACAGCCGGGAGCGATCCCAGTCAGAGTGCGCAGCACGTAGCGTGCGTGTGGGGGCCCCAGGCGTGCGTGGCTGAGTACTTCGAACCCGATGTAGGCCACGATGGCCGGCCAGACCCACAGATGGTGGATGGCGAGCATGATCGTGCTGAAGACGAACAGTGCCCAGCCGAGGATCGCGGTCAAGTCGATGTGGGTGGAGTGGGTGGTGCTGATCGTCGTGCTGGTTCCGTAGACGGAGCCCATCGTGTGGTGGCCGATCACCGTCCCGGAACGGTAGTCGTTGGTCACTGAGTTCTCGGTCGAGCGAGTGACCGGGGATCCCAAGCCTCCGGACGTGGCGAAGGCGATGAAGCCCAGGCCCGCTGTCGGCCATGTAACGGAGCCGAGCAGGACGCCTGTGAGCAGCGGAACGAACCAGCCTGCGTGGACCGACAGCCCGTCCCAGGCCTGGGCTTGCCGACGTATTTCCTGCAGTTCGTCCTGGAGACGGTCGATGACGGCCACGAGCTCTTCGCGCTGCCGCTGGGCATGTTGCAGCCGCCGCTCGGCCGTTTCGAGGTAGAGGCTCGCGGCTGTCAGTGCCATCTGCTGCTCGGCGTTCTGCGCCTTCATACCGGCCAGCAGGCATCGGTACTCACCCACTTCGGCCAGCAGGCAGTTCTTGATGTACTGGTAGACCTCGACCTGTTCACGCGAGTTCGACATCTGCACGCGGACCATGTGGAACTCCTCGTCGATTACTTCCAGGAGTCCCACGGCAGTGGCCCGCTCGCGCAGGGCTGCTCGTCGCAGGGCGTACAGCTCATCGCGCCTGCTGGCGCTCATGGCCTTCCCCAGCCGGGCACCGACATCGGCCATGCAGTCGATGAAACTCCTGCCGGCGATCGTGTTGTCTTTTCCGGAGAGGAACCGGTTCACTCGTGTGCGGGCCCAGGGCACGTCATCGCGTGCCGCGAATGCCGCTTGACTGAGCGATAACTCCGAGAACTGCCTTTTCAGTTCCGTGGTGTAGGCGCTCAAGGCGCTCATTTCCCTCCCCCTGCTATATGCCCCTGTGCCGCATGCGCGTTCTCGGGCACGCAGTCGGAAACGCATGCTACCGACGTTCGATGACCCGGTGCCTGATCTTGAAAGAACCGCAGGACAACGGGTGTGCGGGCCTGGCGCACACCCGAGAGGGACAGGGAGCCTGGCGCCAAGAACCGCACGCCGCAGAGCACTTGGGAGAACGTCTTGTCCTGGCAGTGGGACCTGTGGAACTTCGTTATTCACGACCTCGGCAGCCAGATCCTTTCCGCCTTCCTCATGGCCGCCATGGGAAAGGCCGTACGGAAAGCAATCGGGGTCCGCCGCGAGCGCAGGAATAACCATGGACAGCACGACACGCCCATCGAATGACACCCAGGACAGGCCTATACCGGAACATATCATCGCCCTGTCCCACCCCGACGCCGCGATGTGTCGCACGCATTCTCCTTGGCCCCCCACCAGCCGGGCCGCACCCGCCGGCCGCCGAAGACGAGCAGCAGGCGGTGGCGGCCGGGGCCGGACTTGTGGCCGGGGCCCGTGCCCGGCCGACCACCACCGCCGCCTCGGTCACGACCAGCAGAATGGACGATGCCGACCCCGCCCGCGATGAGGGCGCCGGCGACCGTGACGGTCATACCGGCCGGCTGCGCGAGCGCCGGGGGCGGTGGACGGCGTAGCCGAGACCGACGACCAGGAGCAGCGTGCAGCTCTTGAGGCAGAGGAATGTGAGAGGGGGCAGGATGCGAACCTGCGGCCTCTGGGTCATGAGCCCAGCGAGCTACCGAGCTGCTCCACCCCGAGTCAGCCGCGGACGATGTTCTCCGCCTGGGGGCCCTTCTGGCCCTGGGTGACGTCGAACGTGACCGTCTCGCCCTCGACCAGCTCCCGGTACCCGTTGCCGGAGATGTTCGAGTAGTGGGCGAAGACGTCCGGTCCGCCGCCGTCCTGGGCGATGAAACCGAAGCCCTTCTCAGAGTTGAACCACTTCACGGTGCCGCTGGCCATACTGCGTCCTTCGATCTCGCCGGGATACCGGCCGGGGTGAGTAACGGGGATCTTCCCCTGCGGGAAGACGCCCGGCATCCGTTCTACCCCGTCCAGGGCTCCGTCATTCGATCACCCGTCCATTGACGGACGCGTCCGGACCGGTAGACGACATCGACCCGGACAGCGGCCGACCCGGACAGCGGTCGACCCGGACGGCGCGCCCGCCTCGCCGCCGCGGCCGAATACCTGCGCGCCCACGGCCATCTCGCCGCCCCTGCCACGGCCCCCGTCGGGGCCTGGCTTGCCGAACGACGCCACCTCGCTGCCAAGAACACCCTTGACCCCGCCCGCACGGAGGCCCTCACCCGCCTTGCCCCCGACTGGCGCCTGCCGCACGGAGCGGACTGGGGAGCGCAGGCCTTGGAGGACGGCGACGAGGGGGCGTAGGCCCCACGTTCGGGCCGTGGCTGGCCGAGTTCGGGCTCGCCGAAGCGGTCGAGCGGGGCGTCCTCGCCGGATTCAAGATCGAGGTTCTGGAGATCGAGGACCCCAACTACTTTGTCGGCCTGTCCGAGAAGGCGCGGCGGGGCCGGCGGCTCGCGCTGCTGCAGGCCGCGCTGCTGGAGCACGCCAGCGCCCGCACCATCAAGACGATGATGACCTTCCACAGCCGGGTCGAGGAAGCCGAAGCCTTCGCCCTCAACCTGCCCCAGACGGCCGCCGACCTGTATGCGGACGAGGTCACCGCTCATGCTCGCAACGAGGCCGCTGACCGGCCACGGTCTCCTCTCGGTGCCGTGCCCGGGGACGTCGAGGAGGCTCGCCGGCACGTTCCCGCGGACCGGGTGTGGTCGGCGTGGCTGTGCGGGGACCACCTCGTCACCGAACGCCGCGAATCCCTGCGCCAGTTCGCCAACGGCATCGACGCCGCCGGCCGGCGAGTGCACCGGGCGTTCCTCGCCAGCTGCCGCGTCCTCGGCGAAGGGGTCCCTGTCCTGTAGTTGACGCCCTGACAGTGGCCGGGCCTCAGAGTCGAGGAGTAACAGCGCCCGCCACGGGCGGGCGCCATGCTCTCGCCTGCAGAAGTGGGACAAAGCCAACCTCGGTTCACAGCACCGCGAGGACGAAGGTCAGCAACGCCAGGGACAGGGTGGCGCTTCCCGCGAAGGCCACGGCACCGCGCAGCAGAGCGGTGGCGTAGGTGGCTCCGTCGGTACGAGCGAGCAGACCGGCCGCTGCTCCTACGAGCGTGCAGAAGAGACCGACGATGGCCAGGAGCAGGGCCAGGAGGATCAGGTGAATGGATGAGGTGTTCATGCCTTCTTCCCAGGAGAACCGACGACGGGGACTTCGGCGAATTTTGCGGTTCTGGTGTTCACCGGGGTTCAAGGCGAACAAGGATGAACGAAGACGGTCGCCTGGGAGACGGAGAAGCAGGACATGGGGGACGTGGACGAGGATTCGCTGGCGGAACTCGCGCTACGGCTACGCACCCTCAGGGCGCAGCGGGGTCTGCAGATGGGCGGGTTACAGCAGCGGACCGGGCTGGGGCGGACAACGGTCAGCCAGGCACTGAACGGTCAAGCGGTGCCCTCCGAGACCACGCTGGTGGCGCTGGCGAAGGCGCTGAGCACGGATGTGGAGCCATTGCTGGCCCTTCGCGAAGCCGCAGTACGCATACGGCAGGTCCAGGACTCCTCAGGAGAAGCCGCGCACGGTCGGGACGACGGACCGAGCGACGCCGCCGAAGACGAGCGGGACGCCGACGCCGACCGGGCGCTCGCGACCTACGCGCGCCGCGTCCGGGAGACGTACGGAAGTCTCGACCTGGAGGTCCTCACCCCCGACAACGACCAGAGCACACAACCGAGCGTCGAGCTGCGCGAGGTCTTCGTCGTGCCAACTGTCCGGGCCGACCCGCCGCCTGTGGAGCTCTCCCGGGAACTCATGGGCCAGCTCCTCAAGGGCGAGGAGCTGGCCGCGGGCGGGGAGCTGCCACCGGGGCTCGACCTGGAGCTGCTCGACTCCCTCGTGGAGGCGTACCGCCAGCAACCCGCCGAGCACGTACTCGATGTCCTCGCCCGGGAGAAAGGCCAGCGGGTCGTGCTCCTCGGCGACCCAGGGGCCGGCAAGTCCACTCTCGCGCACTACCTCGCGCTCGCCCTGACCGGCGGCCTCGGTCCCGGCGGGGCCCTCGCCGGCCTCGCGGGTCGAATCCCCCTCATCGTGGAGCTGCGGCACTACGCGCAACCGGCCTGGCGACAGCAGACGTTCGCGGAGTTCCTCGCACACCTGTGGACCACCGAGGGGATGGGCCTCCCGCTCCCCGTCCTGGGCCGGCTTCTCGACGAGGGACGCGTCCTCCTCGTCTTCGACGGGCTCGACGAGATCTTCGACCCGAAGTTCCGGGCGGAGACGGCCCGCCGCATCGCCGGGTTCGCCGCCCACCACCAGCGCTGCCGGGTGATCGTCACATCCCGGGTCATCGGCTACCAGCGGCAGACGCTGGACGGAGCGGGGTTCGCCCACTACATGATCCAGGACCTGGACACCCCCCGTATTCACGAGTTCGCGCGCCGGTGGTACGAGACGGCGTGCCCCGGACAGCCCGCGCTCACCGAGCCGCTCCTCACCCGGTTCAAGGACGCGGTCGCCCACTCACGGTCCGTGCGCGAACTGGCCGGGAACCCGCTCCTGCTGACCATCCTCGCCATCCTCGGCCGCCGGCAGACCCTCCCCCGCGACCGGCACGGGGTGTACCAGCACGCCGTCACCGTGCTCGTCGCCCGCTGGGACCGGGACGCCAAGCATCTGACGGCCCCGCTGTCCGAGCCGGTCACCGAAGCCCTCGACCTGCTCAGCCAGACCGAACGCCTGGAAATGCTGCGGCTCCTCGCCCGCAGAATGCAGGAGGGATCAAACACGGTCTTCACCAAGTTCCACAGAGCCTGGCGCCCCGGGCGCAGCAAGGCCGTTGTACCGGTCGTAGGTGTTGTCGAACTCCTCGCGAAGCGTCTGCAAGGAGCGGCTCAGCACATGCCACGCATCTGTCGTCGCAGCAGAAACGGTAGGCCGCAACACAGCTGGAAGCATGCGAATTCCGCGACGGTTGTGGCCCGTTCCGCCGCCCCTGGGGCAGGGTCCGCCGGCCGGCACATCCGGCACGTCCGGTCACGGTTGAGCGCGACAGTGTGCCGGCGCCACGCCCGCCGCCCGTGGGGCGAGCACGGCCGGGGTTGTCTCACGCCAGCGTCCACGAAGCGACCGCCGCGGGGAATCGAGTGGCTACGGTGGGGACCTGAAGTGGCCGCGAGCGGGGGTCCAACTGGCGGCTGACGGTGGAGGGAGCCAGCCGCACGCTGAAGGGGCCCATCAGGGCCTGATCAACCTTTATGTGACGATGGAGAAGGAGGAAATCGACGCCTCCTCGAGCCGATCCTCACCCGGGGTTACGCCTGCGGGTTCTGAGGTGGTCCGCCTGTGCTGCTGTGGTCAGTCGTTGTCCACCCAGGCGGCGTGGAAGCCGTGCGGGACGGGGACCGGCAGCGGCACCACGGCAGCCGGGCGGCCCGTGAAGTCGGCGGTGTCGAGGACCATCAACTCGCCGTGTCCGGTCGTGCTGTCGGTGACCATGCTCAGTAGCCAGCCGTCGCCCTCGGGGGCGCGGGGCTCGCGCGGGACGAAGACTGCCTCGCCGGTCGTGCATCCGGGGGGCAGCTGGTGGGTGTCGGTCCGTCCGGTGGCCAGGTCGTGGCGGAGCAGCGCCGGGCCGCCCAGCAGTTCCCTGCGGGAGGGGTCGAGGGCGGTGGCGAAGACGTAGCGGTGCCGGGTGCCGCGTACCCGGTTGTCGATCACTGGGCCTTCCTGGACGAGGCCGGAGAGCTGCTCCTCGAGGACCGTTGCGCTTGCGGTGTCCACTGTCCAGCGGACGAGCGCGGGGGGTGTCTCGCCGGGGCGGTGCGGGTCGCGGTCGAAGACACGCGGATGGCTGATCACGTCGAGGACGATGTGACGGCCGGACTCATAGGCGTTGACGGGGTGGAAGACGAAGCACGGCGACAGTTCGACCCAGAGGATGTCGTCGGGGCCGCCGTCGCGTGGGAGGAGTCCCAGGCGGGCGCCGTGGCCGTCGTTCCAGACGTAGGGGATGCGTGAGCCCGCCGCCGCGGCGGCGGGGCTGAAGACCACGGGGAGGTCGTAGATGAGCGCGTAGTGCTCTGTCAGGGAGAAGGCGTGGATCATCACCGGCCGCTTCAGTGGCACGGGGACCGAGCGGCGCACCCGGCCGTGCACGTCGATGACGAGGTAGGCGGCGTACGGCGGTTCGCAGGACATGGTGACCGCGTGGAGTTCGCCGGTGAGGGGGTCGTGTTGCGGGTGCGCGGCGAATCCGCCGCGTAGCGTGCCGTCGAAGTCGATACGGGCGACGGTGTCGAGGGTGGCGTCGATCTGGAGGGGGCGGGGGCCGCCGTCGCCGAGGGCCAGGGTGCGCCCGGCATGCCGGATGATGTTGCCGTTGGCGTTGTCGTTCGGGCCGTATCGGGGTCCGGGGGCGGGCAGTTCGCCGAGGATGCGGGCTGCGCGGTCGGTGCGCAGCCAGCGGTTGCGGTACCACTCGGCGCGGCCGTTGCGCAGCCGTATGCCGTGCACCATGCCGTCGCCTGCGAACAGGTGCTCGTCGTGGGGTCGTTGGAGGGGGTTGGGGCCGATGGTGAGGAAGGTGCCGTCCAGTTGTGGGGGTGGTGTGCCGCGGACGGGGGGCGCGGAGACGAGCACCTCGTGTGCGACGTGGGGAGGGGCGGAGTGGTTGGCCGATTCGACTTTCGATGCGATCATGATTCCGCCTCACATAACGTATCGTCGTTACGTAACGTCGTTTTGTTATAGGGTGGAGGACAATCGAAGGGACGTCAAGGGTGAGTCCACGTCAGGCAAATCCGAGACTCAGGGCCGATCTCGTGGAGGCCGCCGCGCGACTGCTGGCGGAAGAGGGGCCGCAGGCGCTGACGACCCGCCGGCTCGCCTCGGCGGTGGGCGCCTCGACCACCGCCGTCTACACCCACTTCGGCGGCATGGACGACTTGGTGCGGGCGATGGTCCACGAGGGGTTCGCCCGGCTCGACCAGCGGATGAGTGAGGTCACTCCCAGCGGTGACGCGGTGGCCGACATCGCGGCGCTGGGGCTCGCCTACCACGGCAACGCCCTGGAGCACCGGCACCTGTACGGGGTGATGTTCGGCGGGGTGGGGTTCGGCGGGTTCAGCCTCACCGAGGAGGACCGTCAGCACGGCCGCTACACCCTCGAACCGGTGACCCGGGCGGTGGCGGCGGCCATGGCGGCGGGCCGCTTCCATGAGGGAGACGCCCGACTGGTGGCCCATCAGATGTGGATCGCGCTGCACGGGCTGGTCACTTTGGAGCTGGGCGGCTTCCTCGTCCCGCCCTACGACGCGGCGCGCTGCTTCGCCGCCCAGGTGCATGGGCTACTGGTGGGCGCGGGGGACGATCCGTCGGCGGCCCGGCGCTCACTGGAATGCCTCGGCCTGCCCGTGGGTGCCGGCTGATCCCGGGGGCGCGTCGCGCACACGTCGCCGGCGGCGCCGGTACGGGCTCTCGGTAGCAGCTTTCCCCCACGGCGACGAGCGGGGCGGTACGCCGCACCCGGGAGCGCACGTCGAGGACCACCGCGCGCGGGATCCGGACCGGGGGCACTTGCCTCCCGGTCTGCCGCAGGACCGGCAATGAAAGGTGCCGCTGGGCCGCGGTCGCCGCGAACGGCTACCGCGGCCCAGCGGGCATCCCGCCGCCCCGCTCAGACGGCGGAGGGCGCCAGGCGGTGGAAACCGCCCCGGTAGAACAGCAGAGCGTCGGCGCCCGGAGCGCGGTCCGCGTCGAGCACGGAGCCGAGCAGGATCGAGTGGTCCCCGCCGTCGTACACGGCTTCCAGCCCGCACTCCAGCCAGGCCAGAGCGCCCGACAGGATCGGGGCGCCGGTACGGCGGCCCGGCCGGGTGTCCACCGCTTCGAACTCCCGCGCACCGCGGGGCCGCCCGCGGTCCGCGAACCGGCGTGCGATCGGCTCCTGGTCCCCGGACAGGACGGAGACCGCGAACGCCTTCTCCTCCAGCACCACGTCGAGCAGCGCCGCCGTGCGCACCACGCATACCAGCACCAGCGGCGGGTCCAGCGAGACGGAGGTGAACGAATTCGCCGTCATGCCCCTCGGCAGCTCCCGACCGGCGGTCAGGACGGTGATGCCGGTAGCGAAGGAACCCAGCACGCCGCGCAGTGCGAAACGGTCGTGCTCCAGCAGCGCGGCCGCCCTGTCCGGGGCAGGCAGGCCGTCCGTGCGGGTGTCGGCCATGCCCTCACCCCCCGCCCGTCGCCACTGCGAGCGGCCCGCGGGGAGCTGAGCCGGACGCCGGGAGCGCATACGGCTCCAGCGCGCGGCGCAGCGCCTCGGGCACCCGGGTCGGCCGCGTGTCGGTGTTGGGCCCGCGCATACAGGCCACCCGCTGGCGGCCCCGGGCGACCAGGTCCCCGGCGACGGGCTCCGCGTCACCACCGCCGTCTGCGCCGTGCAGCCGCACGTAGTCGAAGGTGAACCCGATCTGGGTCTGCGTCAGGTCCTCCAGCCGCATCCGGATCGACAGCTGGTCGAACGCGGTGATCTCGGCGAAGAACTCGCACCCCACCGAGAGGGTGAACAGCTTCAGGTCGTCGCGGATGTCGTCGAGGACCTCAGGGGCCCTGTCGCGCAGGAACATCTCCCGGCACCGGCCCTGCCAGCGAACATAGTTGACGTAGTAGACGTTGCCCACGAGGTTGGTCTCCTCGAAGCCGACCAGGTGGCGCAGTTCGTAATACGGGCGTTCGTCGCCCATCGGTGCCTCACCCCTCCTTCTCTGTCAGTACGGCGAACACCGCCGTTTCCGGCCCGGTGCGCAGTACGGCCGGGACGGTGGCGATCCGGGTCGCGCCGCACCGCAGTACCACCCACCGGTCCGGAGCCCCGGCGCCGTCGTCCACCGTCAGTTCGATGTGCGCACGGCCGCTCTTGCGCAGGCACTCGACGGCGCCCCACACCCGGCCCGCGGCGAGCGAAAGATCCTCGCGGTGCTCGCCCGCGATCAGCCGGGCCAGCGCGAGCCCGCCGGCGCCCAGCAGGCCCTCCCAGTCGTCCGCGCTGCGCTCCTCGACGTGCTGTACGTCGCACGCGACCGGCCGCTCCCCCGCCACGGCGAAGGTCACCCCGGCGCCGTGCGAGGCGGAGACCTGCGGCCCGCCGTCCACCTCGGGGCGCCCGTCGGCGCGATGACGCAGCGTCACGGGACGTCCAAGGGCCTGGCCGAGTGCGTGGGCGGTGCGACCGCGACGGCCGTCCGGGGTGCCGTCGCTGCCGTCGCCGTCCGGGTGGACGGCGATCCGCACCGGCGCGGCCAGCACCGCTTCGGCGCGTCGCTCCAAGTAGGGGCCGAGCAGTGCAGGCTCCCAGGGGCCGGAGCCGTCCAACTTGCGGACGGCACGCAGTGTCAGGCCCGTCCAGCGCTCGACGAACGCGCCGTGCTCGTCACGGACGTCGAGGTCGTAGACGTAGGTGTCACCGTCCCGGGAGCGCTCGACGGCATGCAGGACGACACCGCCGGCGCCGGCCGCCGCGGCCGGGTCGGCCAGGTGCAGCCGTTCGACGCCCACGGGCAGCAGCGTCGCGTCCGGCACACAGGCCTGAATGGAGTGCATCAGCGCGTCCCGGGTGCCCGGGTCGGCCAGCACCAGGTCGGGCGGCAGGAAGCCTGCGAACCAGGGCGCGGTGGCGGACGTGGAGATGTCCGCGACACACTCCTTGGCGGCGAGGTGCCGATAGCCCGTCAGGCGCTGGAAACGGGCGCCCTGGAACAGCACCGGCCCGTACATGTCCCGCGCCGGTTCCAGCCCCACGCGCACGCCCTCGGGCGGGACCGGCCCGGCCGGGAGCTGCCGGTGCGGCCCGTAGCGCAGGACGGCGCGGAAGTGGTCGGCACGGAAGTCCGTCTCGCTGCTGCGGATCACCGCGCGGACGGTGTCGGGACCGGTGGCCAGCACGGCGACCCGCACGGTGGTCGTGCCGTCCGGCGGCACCGCCACCGGACGCAGGAACTCGGCATCCTCCAGGATGGGCACCGCCTCGCTTCCCGTGCGGCCGGTGAGGGCCGCGGCGGCCTGGGCCATGGCCTCCATGCCGAGCACGGCCGGGAGCAGCAGGGTGTCGTCGAGGAGGTGGTCGCCGAGGTAGGGGTCGGTGGCGGCGGACAGCTCGGAGTCGACGACGAGTTCGACGCCGGGGTAGTGGGTCTGTACGCGCTCCACGAACCGCAGCAGCGGCAGCTCCCGCTCCTCCAGGGCGATGGTCGGCAGGCCGCCGGCGCGGCCCATGACGACCAGGGTGTCGGGCGCGTCCGGGTGGGCCAGCACCTGCCGGAGCATGGCGACGCCCTCGTCGGCCGGGATCGGCTCGATGCCCTCCCGGATGAGCGACTCGAGCACGCCGAGCCGCTCGCCCATCCCCGCACCGGACCACACCGACCACTCCAGCGCGATGCACCGGCAGCCCGGAAGGTCCTCGCGCAACCGCGCGATCCGTTCGGTCAGCCAGTCGTTGGCGGTGGCGTAGTCGGCCTCGCCGCGCAGCCCGGCGCGGCCGATGATGCTGCCGAACGCGACGACCAGCCGCAGGTCGGCCGGGTCGACGGCGGCCAGGACCGCCTCCAGGCCGGCGATCTTGACGGCCAGGGTGCGGCGGAACGACGCCTCGTCGAGGTCGGCGAGTGCGCGCGGTTCGTTGCGTCCCGCGCCGTGCAGCACGGTGGTGACGGGGCCGAGCCGTTCACGTATCTCGTTGACGGCGGCCTTGGTGTCGCCGGGTGAGGTGACATCGGCGCGGACGTAGTGGAAGCGAACGCCCGCGGCGGCCATCCGGCCGAGGTTGGCGGCGAGTTCACGGTCGGTCTCGGGGTCGGAACGGCCGAGCAGCCCGACGGCGCATCCGGATTCGCGGGCGAGGGACAGGGCGCACTCGGCGGTGATGCCCTTGCCTCCGCCGGTGACCAGGAGGACGTCGGCGTCGGTCAGCGGGGACGGGGCGGTCGTGCCGGGATCGTCCGCGGCGGGCGGCAGGGCCCGCAGCACGGGGATTCGGCGAACGCCCGCGGCGTCGTAGTGCACTTCACTGAAGCCGCTGGTCGCCGCGACGTCAGCGACGATGCGGTGGGTCAGCCCACCGGGGTCGGGCAGGTTGTTGAGCGGGAGCGTGACGACGGTGGTGGCAGTTCCGGGCGCCTCGAGGTGGAGCGTCTTGGCCAGCCCGGCGGCCCCGCGCCGGTCGCCGACGGCGACGAAGCGGGCGGCGGGCCGGGTGGGGTGCAGGGCGGCGCGAGCGGCTGAGAGCATCAGCGCGGCATGCTCGTCGTCGCAGTCGGCGGGCAGGCACAGCAGCACGCCCCCGCCGAGCCCGGCTTCGCGCAGCGCCGCCGCGAGCGGCTGCGCCAGCGGATGCCGGTCGGGAGCGAACACGGTCCAGTGTGCGCCGTCGCCTTCGGCGGATACCTCCGGCCCGGACGCCTTCCCGGCTTCCGCCTCGACCAGGTCCACCGAGAACGCCCGGACCCACGGCGCCACACCGGCCGCCGCGATCGGGCGGTCCGCGTCGGACGGCAGGGCCGTGCCGGCCAGGTCGTCCAGCAGGACCGCCAGTTCGGCCAGCGTGGAGGTGGCGAACGCCGACGTCGTGGCCATGGGGCCGACCCCCAACTCACGGGCCGCTTCGTTCATGATCTGGCCGACCGTGATCGAGCTGAGGTGCAGCTCGTCCAGCGGGTTGGTGTCCGGCGAGAGGGCAGAGGGCGGCAGCTCGGCGCGGGCCGCGGCAAGCCGCATCAGGACGTCGAGACTGGTCGAGCCGTCCCCGGCGGAGGCTGACAATGCGCCGGCGGACGCGCCCGCCGATGTCACGAGGAGGGCATCCGCGTCGGCGGCCGCGTCCGCCGCGAGCGGCAGGTCGCCGTCCGGTGCCGACTCGCACGGGTTGGCAAGGAAGCGGAACTCCTTGTCCAGCGGCAGGGGCCGGGTGAAGCGGTCCCGGAACAGCTCCCCGTGGCGCACCGGGGCGCCGAGCACCCACGCCGCTGCCACACCCAGGAAGAGCCCGGCGAGGGACGTGCTGTCCGTGTCGAGGGCGATCGCCGGAACGTCCACCGTCTCCCCGGCGAGCCCGCTCAGTATGCGTCCCGGGCCGATCTCCAGCAGCAGGTCGCTCTCGGCGGCCAGGCCCTCCACCGCCTCCGTGAACCGCACAGGAGCAAGAACCTGACGGATCATCAGATCCGCCACGTCCGTGTCCCGGTCGAGCGGCCCGCCGGTGACCGTCGAGACCACCCGCCGCGAGAGCGGTCGAAGCCGCTCCGCCGCCAGATACTCGGCGAAGGCGCGCGCCGCCGGGGCGACCGCGGGCGAGTGGAAGGCATGGGAGACGTTGATGCGCTGCGCGAGGAGGCCCTGCGCGACGGCCCGCGCGCTCACCCGTTCTACGGCGTCGGCAGGACCGGAGACCACGGTCTGGCGGGAGCCGTTGTACCCGGCGATCACCACGGGCTCGCCGCTCAGCAGCGGCTCCACCGCCGCGGGCCCCGCTGCGATGCTCGCCATCGCCCCGCCGCCGTCGCTGGCCGCCGCCATCACCCGGCCTCGCGCGGCCGCGGTGCGCAGCAGCCCGGCCTCGTCCATGGCTCCGGCCCAGTGCAGGGCCGTCAGCTCGCCGAGGCTGTGGCCCGCGGCGCCCGTGCCCTCGATGCCGAGCGCGTCCAGTATGCGCAGCCCGGCCGCCGAGGCGGTGACGATCCGGGGCTGGGCCACTTCGGTCGCCACCTGGTCGCCCCGGGCCGGGAGGCCCTGCGCCCGGTAGAGCTCGTCCACGGCGGCGAAGCGGGCGCGCAGCGCGCCCCCGTCGCCGCGGCGGCCCGCGCCCTGTCCGGGGAAGAGGAAGCCGATCCGCGGCGGTGCGTCGGTACGCCGGCCGAGGAACAGGCCGGCGGCCGTATCGAGGAGGTTGCGGGCGCCGCCGTCGACACGTGCCAGCAGCTCGGTGAAACGCTCCTCGGCCTGCTCCGGAGAGGAGGCGACGACGGCGGCGCGGAGGGTACGGTCCGCCAGGTCGGCCTCCAACGAGGCTGCCAGGTCGCCGAGTTCGGCATAGGACAGGCGCCCGGCGAGAGCGGCGAGCCGGGTCAGCCGGCCGCTCAGTCCTGCAGTGTCGTCCGCGTCGACCAGGAGCAGCTCGCAGTCCTGCCGGGAGCGGACCAGGCGGACGGTGGACTGGGGCAGGGCGGTGGGGCTCCCCCCGTCGGCATGCTCGACGACGATGTGGGCGTTGATGCCGCCGAAGCCCATCGAGGAGACGCCGGCCCGCATCGGGGCGCCCTCGGGCTGCACCTCGGCCTCCCGGGGGACCCGCAGCGCGGGCCGCTCGCCGAGAAGTTCCGGGTGGGGGTCGTGGTGGCCGGTGGCCGGTGGAATGACCTGGTGGCGCACGGCCAGCACAGCCTTGAGGAGTCCGGCGATCCCGGCCGCGGCCTTGGTGTGTCCCATGTTGCCCTTGACGGTGCCGAGGGCGGCGGGCGGCGCGTCCGGGTCGGCGGCCCGGCGGGCCTCGGACAGGGCGCGCAGTTCGGTGGCGTCGCCGACGGCGGTGCCGGTGCCGTGGCCTTCCAGGTAGGACACGGTTTCCAGGCCGAAACCGGCGGAGCGGTAGGCGCGGTCGAGGGCGAGGCGGTGACCGCTCGCCTCGGGGCGGGTGATGCCGCCGCGGCCGTCCGAGGACCAGCCCCAGCCGGCGATGACCGCGTGGCGCAGGCGTCCCTGCGCGACGGCGTCCTCGTCCCGCATCAGCACCACGGCGCCGCAGCCCTCACCGGGCCAGAAGCCGTTCGAGTGGCGGTCGTAGACGCGCATCTCACCGGTCGCCAGGGCTCCGGTCTTGGCGAAGCCGATCACCTCGAACGGGTCGATGCTCAGGTCCACGCCGCCGGCGATGGCCACGTCCCACTGCCCGGAGGCCAGCGCGTTGCACGCCGTGGCGACGGACAGCAGCGACGAGGAGCAGGCGCCGTCGACCGTGAACCCGCCGCCGCCGAGGTCGAAATGGTTGCAGATCCGTCCGGCGATGGTGTTGGCCAGGCCGCCGGCCAGGGTGTCCTCGTCGATCGGCGGGAACGGCTGCTTGTACCGCTGTTCCAGAGTGCGCAGGAACTGCGCCAGCTCCGCATCCGGCCAGCCCTGCTCCCGCAGCGCGGCGGCGACGGTGCGGCGTACGTACGGCCAGCGCAGCCGCATCAGGTTGGCGCGGCTGAACTCACCGGTGAGACTGTTGCCGATGACGGCGCCGGTGGTGGCCGCCGGCAAGCCCCCGCCGTCGGGGAATCCCGCGTCCTGAAGAGCCTGTGAGACGGTGTCGAGCGCCAGCCAGTGCGTCATGTCGGTGGCGCGGAAGGTGCTGCCGGCGATGCGGTGTTTGACGCGATCGAACTCGAAGCCCTCCAGGACCGCCGCCTTGCGCGTGTAGTGGCGATCGGGGGCGGCGGGGTCGGGCGAGTAGTAGTCCTCGTGGCGCATCCGCTCGTCGGGGAGGCGGCGAAAGGCGCGCCGTCCGGCCAGGACGTTCTGCCACAGCTGCTCGGGTGTGTCGGCGTCGGGGTAGCGGCAGGCCATCCCGACGACTGCGATGCGCGGTCGCGGGCCGGTCATGCCGCCACCGCCTCTGCCTCGGATCCGGTGACGGCCGTCGCGGACGGCGCCGCGGCGGCGGCCCGCTCGCGCCGGCGCTGCAGCAGGTGGGCCGCCCACCAGCCGGCGCCGCGCAGCCCGCACACCAGCGTCACGGCGAAGAACAGCGTGTAGACGACGTTGAAGACCATGAGCACCCCATAGACCATCGCGACCGATGAGCCGAACATGAACTGGTTGCGAGCCTTGGCCGGCGTCGTCCCCGGATCGCTGATCATGTAGTTGGTGAAGAGCACGAAGGCCACGCCGCTCATCACACCGACGGCCGAGAACACCGCGACGTCCCAGACGAAATGGCGGATGACGCCCTGGATCGCGAAGCCGCCCAGCCAGCCGACGATCAGCGCCACGCGCTTGGTCAAGATGGCGTTGATGACGGTTCCCGCGGTGGCGATGATCAGCGGGATGGCGACCCGGAAGAAGTTGTTGGCGTTCTCCGTGAACTGGTACGGCGGCGCGATGCTGAACCAGGTGCCGAAGCAGAGCAGCGAGACGGTGATGCCGAAGTTCGACGGGTTCATGAAGTGCCGCATCCGGCCGCCGATCGGCGCCTGGAACACGTGCTTGCCGCCGACGCCGACGACCACGCCGAACAGGACCGGAAGGAAGAGGTCGTTGCCGTAGGTGAGCATCGACACGGCCAGCGAGGTGATGTGGGCGGGCAGCAGGAACTCGTACACCCCGCGGACGCCCCGGCCGCGGAAGCGCGGGGCCCGCCTGTACGCCCAGGCGCTGACCAGTTCGAGTCCGGTCTCGGTGGCGTATCCGCACAGGACCGCCAGGATCGGCCAGAGCCACGGCTGCTCGAAGCCGAGGAGGGTGTAGCCGAAGATGTTGAACACGCTGATGGAGATGGCGAAGTTGCGCAGTGCGAGGTAGCGCGGGTCCGGTTTGGCGGCGGGCGGCGCCGCAGTGGTGTGCGGGGCCTGTTCCGTGGAGGGTTGCGTGACCGTCGCGGTCATGAGCCCGACACCTCCTGGGCGTCGCTGGTGAGCATGAGAGTGTGGGAGCCGGGTGCGAGGCGGCGGACCTGCTGGTGGAGCTCGCCGTGGGCGTCGCGCCATCGCAGGTGCACGGTCACCGGACCGTCGTAGGAGCCGAGCCCGAAGCGGACGTCGAAGCTGCGGAAACCGCTGTGGCCGCCGCCGCCGTCGAGCTGTGCGATCTGCGTGCCGTCGGGCGTCGTGGCGCGCACGGTGGCGCCGTATGCGGGGCTGCCGGCGGCGGCCAGGCCGCTGGGGGATCCTCCCGCGGCCGGCCCTGCCGAGGGACGCAGCAGGTTCAGGGTGAGGTGCTTGCCGCGGTGCGCGGTTGTGTTGGCGTAGAAGGCGGGCGGCCCCCACTGCCGGGCGACGGCGAAGTCCAGCGCCCCGGTTCCGGTGGTGTCGCCGGTGGCCACGGCGCGGGTGGGATGGGGCACCGCGAGGCCGAGCTGCTTGCTGATGTTGGCGAAGGATCCGTCGGGAGTGCGGGCGTAGAACGCCAGCTCGTTGTGGCCGGCGATGTCGTCGCCCGGCCCCTGGTGGGGCCACATGGAGGGGTTGGACAGCAGAAGGTCGTTGGCCATGGCCATTTCCTGAAGCCACGGCCAGCGGTCGATCTTGCCCTTGACGAAGCCGTCGGTCTGGACCACGTCCTGGTGGCCGGAGTTGAGGAAGTCGCCCATCTTGACGTCCCAGTTCCAGCCTGTCCACGCCAGGCCCTTGGCACGGGCCTCCTGGCTGAACGGGGCAACGCCGTCTGCGAGTTGCCGCTTCATCTCCGCCTCGCCGGCGGCCCGGTTCTTCCAGACGAAGTTGGACTCCTCCAGGCCCCATGCCACGGTGATGTTGCTGACCATCATGTCGAAACGGCCGGTGTTGTCGAGGTCGCCGAAGTCGACACCCATGCCCTTGAAGGAGTCCTTGCCGAGCAGGAACGACTTGGGTGTGGTGCTGGTGCGTTCGCCGATGGCCTCGGTGAAGCGGATGTGGCCGGCTTTGGAGCGGTTGTACAGCAGGTGGTCGTGGCCGAAGTCGTTGGCGATGTAGAGCTCCGGCAGGCCGTCACCGGTCAGGTCGGCGCCGGCGGCAGCAAGCGTCCAGCCCGTGGCCGCGTCGTACGGGATCGCCTTCGGCTCCTCCATGTAGGCGGCGGTGGGCCGGGGGCCGGACGTGGCGGACGTCCAGCGCAGCACATGGTCACCGCCGGCGTTCTGGGCACGGGACAACGAGTCGTTCATCACCACGTTGTTCAGGCCGTTGGGGTCCAGGACGTCGGAGTCCGGGAAGTAGTTGCCGACGACGATGTCCGGATGACCGTCGCCGTCCAGATCGCTCACGTGCACGGTGTCCGTGTTCCAGCGCGGGCCGTGGTACCGGCCGTCCTGCGACTGCGAGGGCACCAGCTCGCGTGGCACGTAGGCACGGGGTGAGGGCGTACGCGCATCGGAGCGGGCCAGGAAGAGCACCGGGGTGCGGCCCCAGTAACTGACCAGGATGTCCATGCGCCCGTCCCCGTTGAAGTCGCCGAAGGTGCACCCGGTGGGCGCCATGGTGCGGTCCACGGGGAGCGGCGCGGCGTCGAGGAGGAACGGCGTGAAGCGGTCGGCCTGACGGGCCGTGGGCGTGTACGTCACCGTCACCTGGTCGGTGCGGGTGTCCACGATGCACATGCCGGACGCCCGGCCGTGGCCGGTGACGTCGTTGATGGCGATGCTCGCGCCCACCGACGAGATCCAGGAGCGGATCTTCTCGTAGGCGGGGTTGACGGTACGCACGGTGCGCTTGGGCAGCCTGTCGTAGCCCGCCGGCATGGCGATGGGCATTTCCTTGAACCGGTAGGCGGCGGCCACCTTTGTACCGTCAGGAGCGGCGACTGCTGCCCGGGTTGCGAAGAACAGTGACGCCACGATGAGAACCGTCACCAGCCCCGGCACCAGTCTGCGAATCCGCTGGCTATATGCCACGGTGCTCCTCTCTCTCTTGTGGTGGTCAGGATCGGCGTGTGAATCATGGGATTGCATTGTTCAGACACGATCCGGGATCACCGCGCAACCGGCATCTCCCGACTTGCTAGCCGATCTCTTCGCACGTCAGGGCAGTCGGCAAGCTCGAAGAAGCGTCACGGACCGCTTCGTCGCGAGAATTCTCGGAGGGTGGCTCGGCACTCGTCGTGGAACTTCTTGTTCACTGGCCGGCCGCGTCCGGTGAGATGCCCTGGAGGTGTCGGCGGGAGAGGAACTTTCGAGACGCCGGAATGTGACGGAAGCGGGGAACTCGCTGCGGTCGGCTGAGTTCGGCCGTGTTCCGGATCAGGGCTTTGGTCGACGGTCATTCCAGGCTGGTGATGAATCGTCCGGCGACCTCCGGGCCGGTACCGGCGCCGCTCGGCGGGTTTGCCCGAGGTGCGCTGTGACCTGGAGGGCGGTCGTTCGCCGGCATCCAGGCTCGGGTGCCACGAACGGGCGGCACGCGGGCGCCGATCAGCGCCCGGCCCGCGCGAACTGGCCCGGCCTGCGCCCGGGTCCGGTCGGGCCGCGGTAGGCCTGGGCGATGTCGAGCCACTGGTCGGCGTCCGGACCGGAGGCGGTGAGCGCGAGGTCGTCGCGGTGCCGGCGCCGGGTGGCCAGCAGACAGAGATCGACGGCGGGGCCGGTGATCTGCTGCTCCGCGTCGAGAGCGCCGAGCATCCACGTCTGGCCGGAGGGCGCCGTCAGTTCGAAGCGCAATCCCTTGCGGGGCCGCGGCAGACCATGTGACTCGTAACCGAACTCCCAGGTGAGACAGGTGTATTCGGCGACATGCCGAACTCGGTCGGTGTACTGGCGCTCGACTTCGAGCGCGTCGGCGATGTCCTGGCCGTGCGCGAACGTCTCCATGATCCCGGCGGCCGCCAGCACCGCCGCCGGAATCGGCCGGACCAGCCACGGCACCAGCCGCTCCCGGGGCACACGATTCAGCGCCCGCTCGGTCGCCGCCCGCTGGGTCCGCCAGGTTTCGATCAAATGTGCTCCTTCCAGGGGCAGATACGGCTTCAGCCCGTTCTGGACGGCCTCGCCGAAGGTCGTGATTCCGGCGAGGAACGCCTTGAACCCGGCGGGATCCTCCGCCGCCTTCTCGGCCAGGCCGAACACCATGATCAGGTGGGCGACCTGGTGCCGGACCGACCATCCCTCGGCCGGAGTGGGCCGTGCCCACTCGGTCTCGCCGGCATCGGCGAGCAAGGCGTCGAGGGCGTTGCCCTCGGCCACCAGATCGCTGAGGACGTCGCTGTGCTGGGTCATGCCTCGTTCCTCTCTGCGGGCGGCTTGTCGCGAGGCCCAGTCTGGGGGGAGGCAGGGACCGGCCACTTCTCCGGCCGTGCTGTCGATGCACCGCCCACCGGCAGGGGCAACCGCGAAGAAGCACCGACTGCCCCGCCGTGGCGATGATGGTCCGGCCGTCGAGTCATTCGTGGAGGGGAACGTGGCGAGGACGTTGAGAGCGCTGCGGCGCGTGCTGCTGGCCCCCGACCTGGCCGAAGTGTCGTTCGCCCGGCGCGGCTTCGCACCGCTGCCCGCAAACGATCCCGCCACCCGGCTGGAGGACGTCCCGCGCGCCGTCGTGTGCGGCTTCGAGTGGGCCATGGAGGCACACGACACCCACGGTGTCGCGCATCGCCTGGATCTTCTGGATCCCGAACAACGCGGCTTCGGCTACGAGGGCGCCACCATGGCGTTCACCATCCTGGACGTGATGGGCCGCGGCCACCGGACCCGGGAGCTGCTCAACGGCCCGGGTCGCCCCCACGTCCTCCTCGCCTACATCGGCATCGGCTTCGCCATGGCACGGCTGCCACGCGTGATGTGGAGGAAGGTGCTGCCCGACCTCACCGGGCAGCCCTTCCACCCGGTGATGAGCTGGCTCGCGGTGGACGGCTACGGCTTCGACCTGGCCTATTTCCATACCCGCCGCTGGGTGGACGAGCAGCGGGTTCCCGCGAGTTATCCGTGGCAGGGCGCGCCCGCCTACTTTCCTCGTGCCGTCGACCAGGGCATCGGCCGTGCTCTGTGGTTCATCCACGGCGCCCGGCCCGAGCGGGTCGACGCGGCCATTCGCGGCTTCGCCGGGCACCGGCAGCCGGACCTGTGGAGCGGTGCCGGGCTCGCCTCCGCCTTCGCCGGCGGCTGCGGGACGGACACGTTCGACACGCTGCGGCGTCTGGCCGATCAGCATCTGCCGGAGCTGGCCCAGGGGGCGGTGTTCGCGATCCGCGCCCGCGACCTGGCGGGCTACGTGCCCGAGCACACGGCCGTCGCCGCGCGGGTGCTGACAGGCCTTTCGGTCGAGGCCGCGGTCGCCCTCGCCGACGACAGCGCCGTCGCGGAGGAGGAGGCGGGCGCGGTCCCGGCCTACGAGCAGTGGCGGCGTGCGATCCAAGCCCACTTCCTGCCCCAACGGGCCGTCCCCCGATGACACTTCAGCCCGCACGCCAGGAAAACAGCCGATAGGAAAGGGAAATCCATGCCGAGCACCATGGGCAGGCTGCGTCGCCGGATCCTGACGCCCAGCGTGACCGAGACCCTGCTGGAGACCCGCGGCTTCCACAGGAAGACGCCCGAGGCCCGGCAACTGCTCGAGACGATAGGCAGCAGGTTCCTGGAGGGGTACGGCCACGCCATGGCCGCCCGCACCACGGACGAGGCCGAAGCACACCTGGAGGCGATACCGGAGCGGTTCCGCGGCTTCGCCTACGAGGGCGCGGGCATGGCGTACGGCGTCCTGGACGCGATGCCCGGCTGGAAAAGGGACGGCGTCGACCGCCTGCTGGCCGGCCGCGGCGGCGCGCACATCTACATGGTGTACGTCGGCATCGGCTGGTCCATGGGCCGGCTGCCGCGGTTCCGCTGGACGGACGTCGACTCCCTCGACCCCCTGCTGCGCTGGCTGGTGCTCGACGGCTACGGCTTCCACCAGGCGTACTTCCGCACCGACCGGTATGTGCACCAGCAGTACCGGGACGAGCGGTTTCCCTGGCCCGCCCACGACTTCCCCCACTACACCGGCCGCGCCATCGACCAGGGCATCGGTCGTGCCCTGTGGTTCGTGTGCGGCACCGACCCCGGCCTCGTCGCCACGACGATCGCGAAGTTTTCCAAGACGCGCCACGCGGACCTCTACAGCGGCGTGGGCCTCGCCGCCACGTACGCCGGCGGCTGCGACGAGGAAGAGCTGACGGCGCTGCGCGATCAGGCGGGACCCCATCGGGGCGCGCTGGCACAGGGCAGCGCCTTCGCCGCGGAGGCCCGGCTGCGCGCCGGGCTGATGGTGCCGCACACCGCGTCGGCCACCCGGGTCCTGTGCGGCCTGGAGCCGGACGAGGCCGCCCGCATCACCCAGGAGGTCCGCCCGCGGGCGGCGGGGACGGGATTTCTGCCGGCGTACGAAGTGTGGCGGCAGGCCATCGCCGAGCGGATCGCCGCCGGGACGGAGCGCCGGTGACCGGCGTGACCGGCGCGGCCCCGCGGGTTCCCCCCTCGCCGCCGCTGCGCGCAGTGCCGTCCCTGATGCGGCAGCTGGCCAGGGACCGCCTGTCGATGATGACGGCCGCCGCCGGCTACGGCGACGCGGTGCGGCTCTCCCTCGGCCCGAAGACGCTGTACTTCTTCAACCATCCCGACCACGCCAAGCACGTGCTCGCGGACAACGCCGCCAACTACCACAAGGGCATCGGCCTGGCCCAGGCCCGGCGCGCTCTCGGGGACGGCCTGCTGACCAGCGAGGGCGAACTCTGGCACCGGCAGCGCAAGGTGATCCAGCCCGCCTTCCAGCACCGGCGGATCGCCCAGCAGGCGGGAGCCGTGGCCGAGGAGGCGGCGGCACTGGTCGAGCGGCTGCGCGGGCACGAGGGGCGTGGGCCGGTGAACCTGACGCGGGAACTGACGGGGCTGACGTTGGGCGTGCTGGGCCGCACGCTGCTCGACACCGGCCTGGAGGAGTTCACCGACCTCGGCCATGCCTTCGAGGCGGTCCAGGAACAGGCCATGTTCGAGATGGTCACCATGGGCGCAGTGCCGATGTGGATCCCGTTGCCCCACCAGATGCGCTTCCGGCGGGCTCGTGTCCGTCTGCAGCAAGTGGTCGAGCGGTTGGCGGCGCAGCGACTCGCGCGCGGCGGGATCGAGGAGGGGGACGACGCCCTGTCGCGGTTGATCGCCTCGGTGCGTTCGGAGGCCGACCCGCGAACCGGTGAGCGGCGACTGCGGGATGAGCTGACCACTCTGCTGCTGGCGGGCCACGAGACCACCGCTTCCACCCTCGGCTGGGCCTGCTACCTGATGGACCGTCACCCAGAGGTCCGGGAGCGGTTGCACCAGGAGGCGGTGGAGGTACTGGGCGACCGGCTCCCCCGCTACGAGGATCTGCGCCTGCTGCCGTACACGACCATGGTGGTCGAGGAGACGATGCGGCTGTATCCGCCGGTGTGGATTCTGCCCCGGCAGGCGCAGGCCGCCGACGAGATCGGCGGCTACCGTGTCCCGGCCGGCGCGGACGTCCTGATCAGCCCTTACACACTGCACCGGCACCCGGATTTCTGGGACGCTCCGGGGCAGTTCCGGCCCGAGCGGTTCGCGCCCGGGAAGCGGGGCGACCGCCCGCGCTACGCCCACATCCCGTTCGGCGCGGGACCGCGGGTGTGCGTCGGCAGCAGTCTGGGGCTGATGGAGGCCGTGTTCACCGTGGCACTGCTGTGCCGGGAGCTGCGCCTGGAGAAGGTGCCCGGCCTTCGGGTGGTCCCGGAGCCGATGCTGTCGCTCGGGATGCGCGGCGGGCTGAAGGTGACGGTCCGGACGGCGCGATGATGCGCCGGGGGCGACGGGGTTCCTCCCCCCGCCCCCGGCCGGCCGCCGGCACGAGGTCCTCCCTCCAGGAGCGGCCGACCGAATCCGCTGCAGTGCCATCGGCACGGGTGGGGTCGCGAACGCCCCTCCATAAGCGACGACGGGCTGCGGCCCCCGGCAGCGCCGGACGGTGTCGGTCACCTGGCTGCCGCTCGCCGGGACCATCGGCCGGGTGCTGGATCGTGGCTGTGGGGCCGGCTCGGCGACCGCGCTGCCCGCCGGGCATCCATGCTCTTCGCCGGGACCAGGCCATCACAGCCCGCTACGGAGCCGTCGTCTACCCGGCGACGCGGACACGGTCGCGGGCCCCGTCCCGGGGCAACGCCGCGACATCCGTGCACTGTTCGGCATAAGGCAACTGCGGCTCCGCCCCGGCCGTCACGGCCGCGGCGCATCGGCGTCGGGCTGACCCCGTGCGGATTCCTGCGGTGGGTGCCCGCCGAGCCGGCCCGCCCGGGCTACTGCGAGTCCGACTCCGCGGACGTCGGACGCAACGCCGCCGTGCTCCGGCGACCTGTGCCGGCTTTGGTCCGTACCGTCTCGGGGACAGGACATGCGTGGAATCGGTGCGCCGGGCGGTGCGTTCGCGCACGAGCCCGGCCTCCTCGGGCCGGGCCGGCGCGGGGGCGTATTCGACGTCTGCACGGCAGCGCACCGCCTCGGCTGCCTGCCGGTCGCCGGAGGGGGCGAGGAACTGCAGCACGCTCAAGGCGGCAAGCTGGACAGGTGAGAGGCCCAGGCGCCCGTGGCGCGGCTACCGCTCGGTGAAGTCCTCGTCGTTCCACCGTCCGGCGAGACGGTCTCGTACCGTCTCGCCGTCGTGTCGTGCGGGTCCGCGCTCGCACGCCCGTCCCGCGCGGTCGGAGCTTGGACTGCCCACCGGGACGGGGGCGGAGGGACGACGGGCACCTCGAGGGCCCTACAGGTCTTCGAAGCAGCCCGCGGGCCTGCTGATCAGGCTGCCGTACCGGAAAACTCCGAGGTTCCCGACAGAGCAGGGCTCAGACGGGGTCGTCGGCGGGTGAAGGGGTGGGGGTTGAGGTTTCGGCTGTCACGGGTTCGGTGGCCGGCCGGGTGCGTACCCCCCAGCCGGCGATGGCGGGGCCGGCCAGGCCGAGCAGGAGCAGGAGCGCGCCGAGTCCGAGCCAGCCGATGCGGCCGTGGCTCAGTGCGAGGCCGAGCAGCAGGGCTGGGGCGACGGCTTTGGCTGCTGCTGATGCGGCGGAGGAGAATCCTTGGTATTGGCCCTGAGCGTAGGCGGGGGGGAGCCCGTATTCGAAGGCGAAGGTGCCGGACACGTACCAGATTTCGCCCAGGGTGAGCAAGACCATGCCGATGATCAGCAGGAGGAGCGCGGCCCAGGCGGGCAGGTCGGCCATGAGGCTGAGGGCGGCGCACCCGAGGAGGAGGGCGATGCCGGCCCGGCGCAGTGCCGTTCCGCCGTCGGTGATCGTCTGAACCTTGTCGCCGAGCCTTACCTGGAGCAGTACGACGAGTGCCGTGTTCAGGACGAAGGCCACGGTGACGGCCCAGGCCGGTGCGTGGGTGTGGCCCACGATCCATACCGGGACCATGATTTCCATGATCATGTTCTGTACGGCCATGGCGCCGCCGACGAGTGCGTAGGCGACGAAGGCCTTGTCCCGCAGCGCGATCCGTTTCGGTGCCGGTGCGGTGACAGTGCCGGTCTCGCCAGTGTGCGGTGCGTTCTGAGAGGGTCGGGGCAGGGGCTGGTAGTTCGGCAGTCGCAAGAGCAGCAAGAGTGCCGTCACCTGGGCGGCGCTGAAGGTGAGGGCCAGAATGCGGTAAGCGGTCGGGGTGCCGATCTCGATGCCGATACCGGCGATCAGGGAGCCGAGTGCCACTCCCAGGTTTGTCACAGCCCTGGTCTGGGATCGGATGGTGACGGTGCGCTCACCACCGACGCGGCGAAGGAGTGCGCCGGCGGACGGGAAATAGGCTGCGAGGCTGAAGCCCATGAGGGTCTGGACGGCGAGCACGGTCCAGAAGTTCTGGACGAAGAGGTAGGCGACGCCGACAACGCCCAGTGCGGCAAGGGCTGCTGTCATCACATGGCGTGGGCCGACTCGGTCGGCGAGTGCGCCGGCGGGGATCGAGGCCGGTATGGCCAGCAGGCCGGAGACGGTGAAGGCCAGCCCGACCTCGGCCGCCGGGAGGCCGACTATGCGGGTGAAGTACAGGATGCTGATCGGCAGGAGGATTCCGGCGCCGATCGTGCCGATGAATGTCGATGTTACGTATGTGCGCTCAATGCCCGATTCAGGGAAGAGGGACTTGACGAAGGCCATTGGATTTAATGTGGACATGTCCGCCTTCTGTGATCATTGGCGCCGGTACCAGCTGCGTGCAGCACGCCGCACTCTGACGTTGATCCGAACGTGACAACATCCTGCCGGCCGCCTGCCCGTTACTGCGGGCCATGCTGAATCGGGTTGATACAGGCAGACACCATAGTGCCCGTTGAGGAGGGGGTCTTCTTCCAACGTGCTCTGCTGCGCCGGGCCGGGGCGGGAGGGGGCGTCAGGTGGCCGCTCCGGCGCTTGTTGTCTGCTGTCGGCAGGTGCCGGCCGTTCTTTCCCACCAACCGATCACGCGGTCGTGGGGGCGCTTCGTCGCGGCGAGCGGATATCACAGGTCAGGGCGGCGCGTTGCGGGATCCACCGGCGCGGGCCGTCAGCAATCTGAAAGTTGTCCGCGTCACCAGCCGGGACATAACTTCGGCATCGCATGCACCGTGCAGCTCAATGAGACGTATTCGCGTAAACGTTACTACTCAACGGCGTTGACACGCTCCGGTCGTGTTCGAACGCGGCTGAAGAAGGTAGTTGGCCAGATGCGAGAAACTGAGGGATCCATCCGGTATCCGCTCTCCGCCCAGTTGACATCGTGCTGCATCAGCGAACCGGGCGGAAAGGACATGGCGAAGTTCGTCATGCCCATGGCCTTGCGGATCAGGGGCAGCGTGGACTCCGCAGCTCTGCAGGGCGCGCTGGATGACGTGGTGGCCCGGCACGAATCGCTGCGGACCGTGATGACGTGCGGCTGCGGGGACGGCGACGCCGGGTACCAGACGGTGCTGCAACCGGCCCCGGTGCCGTTCACCGAGCACCAACTGGGCGCGGGACCGGGCAAGTCGCGCGACGAGGTCGCCGAGGAACTGCTCACCACGCTCTACGCGGAGACCATGTCGAGGTTCGCCACGCCGCTGGTGCGGGCAGCGCTGTACCGGTTCGACGACCGTGACGCGGTGCTGACCATCCTGAGCCACCACCTCGCCGGTGACGCGTGGTCCACGCATCTGCTCCGGCGCGACTTGGCCGCCTTCTACCGGGCCCGGACCGCCGGGACGGCGCCCGAGCTTCCGCCGGTGCGCCAGTACGGTGAGTACGCCCTGTGGCAGCAGGAGCGGCTGAGCGGTGCGAAGGCGGGGACGGACCGGGAGTACTGGGCCGGCCGGCTCGCCGGTTCGCAGGTCTTCGCGCTGCCGGCCGACCATCCCGACGGTGTCGTCGGAGCCGGCGGCGCCCCGTACGGCAGCGCCACCTTCGACCTCGGTCCCCAGGAGATGAGCGAGGTCCGCGCACGTGCACGCGGGGAGCGCTGCTCCACCTGGCACGTTCTGGCCGCGGCCGGCGCGATGCTGGCCGCCCGGATCTCCGGCGAGACCGACGTGACGCTGATGACCCTCAGGGCCCCCCGCGACAATCCGGCGTTCCAGGACACGGTCGGCATCTTCGTCGACACGCTGCCGCTGCGGATCGACCTCGGCGGTTGTAGGACCTTCCGGGACGTCCTGCTCCGCGCGCGGAGCACGTGCCTGGAGGCATACCGTCATGCGCTGCCGAGTTGCATCCTCGGACAAGAAGTGCCCGATTTCATGGAGCCGTTCGGGAAGGCGGAGAACATGCCGACCTTCTTCAATTACTCCGCTCACAAGCCGGCGAATGAGGAAATCCAGTTCGCCGACGGAGTCGATCGGGTCGCCTTCCGGCAGGAAATGCCACTCGAACGGGGCGGCTGGTGCGTCTGGGGTATGTGGGAGCTTCCGTCCGGCGGGCTGCGCAGTCAGCTCGAGTACTCCCCCGATCGGCTCGAGGCCGGCACCGCCGATCGCTGGATCAACGACTTCCGCGACCTGGTCCTGCGCATCACCCACACTCCTGATCAGACCTGGAAGGACAACTAGTGGAAACCGCCACGGGCAACGACCTCAGCCAGCAGGTACTCGCCGCGGTACTCGCCGCCGCCCGGCGCGTCCACCACGAGGACGTCGACGAGACCCTCGACCCGGTCGCCGCCGGTTTCGACTCGATCGCCGCAGTGGAGATGGCCAGCATCCTCGAGGAGGAACTCGGCGTCGACTGCACGATCGTGGACGTCTTCGACACCACCTCACTGGCCGAACTGGCCGCCCTCCTGGTCCAGCGCATCAACGACACCGGCGGCCGGTAACGCCGTGGACAGGACCGCAGCGTGCCCGGTGGTGGACCGGGTCGAGCGCACCGCCGCGCGGTACCCCGAACACACCGCGGTGGTCACCGCGACCGAGCGGTTCACCTATCGGGAGCTGTGGTGTCAGGTGGGTCGGTGGCAGGAGCGGTGCGCAGCGCTCGTGCTGCCGCCCGGGGCGCTGATCGCGGTCCTCGCTGGCAGCGGGGCGAGCTGGCCTGCGGCCTTCCTCGGCGCCCGGGCCGCCGGGCTGGTGCCCCTGCTCGTCGACGTACAGCAGCCGGCGGCCAGGGTCGACGCGGTCCTGGCGGCGGCCCGGCCGTCGGCCGTGCTGCGGCCGGAGAGCGACGAGGCCGAGCCGATCGCAGGGCCGGACCGGCGCATCCTGCCGGCCGGCGCCGGCTACGTGGTGTTCTCCTCCGGCAGCCAGGGAACCGCGAAGGGCATCATCGGCCGGGCCGCCGGGCTGCTGGCCTTCATCGACTGGGAGATCAACACGCTGGGGCTGGGGCCCGGCAGCCGGGTGGCGATGCTGACCTCCCCGTCGTTCGACGTGGTCTACCGCGACCTGCTGCTTCCGCTGTGCTGCGGCGGCGAACTGCACATCGCCGCACCCACCGTCCGCGCCACCCCGGCCGCGGTGCTTCCCTGGCTCGCCGGCAGCGCCGTCGAGGTGCTGCACGCGGTGCCGAGCCTGAGCGCGCGTTGGCTCGCCGCCGCCCCGTCGACCACCGTCGATTCGCTGCGCTGCACACTGTTCGCCGGGGAACCGCTGTACGGGCGACATGTGCAGCGGTGGCGGTCTGCCGCACCGTCCACGGCGGTCGTCAACCTCTACGGACCGTCGGAGACCACGCTCGCCAAGTTCCACTACAGCGTCCCCGCCGACTGCGATCCCGGCCTGCAGCCGGTCGGCCGCCCACTGCCCGGCGCCGTGCTAGGCCTCGAACCCGCCGCGCCGGCGGGAACACCGACAAACGCTCAGCAGGTTGTCATCACCACACCGGACGGCTCGCTGGGGTATCTGCCGGACACTTGCTCCGCCGACGACCGGAACCGGCTGCTGTGCACCGGCGGCGTGACTCGTTTCCGCACCCAGGACCGCGGCCTGCTGGACGGCACGGCAAACCTGGTGATCGTCGGTCGGTCGGACTCGCTCGTCAAACGCAGGGGCGTGTTCGTGGACATCGCCTCCATCGAGGCGGCCGCGGCCGGCCTGCCCGGGGTCCGGTCGGCGTGCTGCGTCCAGCTGACGACGAGCGGCGACGTCGTCCTGGTCGTCGAGGGACCCGATCCGGCCGCCGCCGCCGCACTGCGCCGCCCGCTGCGCAACGCCCTGGGCCCGGACATGCCGGACCGCGTGCTGGCGCTGCCGGCTCTGCCGCTGCTCCCCGGGGGCAAAGCCGACCGCCGGGGGATCAAGGAACTGCTGCACTTGGAGGAGACGGCCGATGACCGTCAGGCGTCCTGACCACACCGGCCCCTGCACCGTCGTCGTGTGCAGGTACCAGCCGGAGCTGCTTGCCGCGCTGCTGGACCACCCCGCACGCACCAGCCGCCACGTCGATGTCTGCGTGGTCCTGGAACGTGCCGACATCGTGTACGAGTCGCCGGACCAGCAGCTGCTCGCGCGGTGCCGGAAGGTCTACACCGTCGGCAGCTTCGACTCGCTGGCCGAACTGTCCGCCGTCGCCGTCGACCTGCGGCTGACCTGTCCGCCGGTCGTCCGGGTATGCAACCAGAACGAGCTGAGCCAGTTCGGCGCCGGCTACCTGCGCCTGCTCCTCGACGACGCTCCGGCCGACCCGAGGCATCATGTCGCGCACCGGGACAAGCGGCTGATGAAGCAGCTGGTCCGGGAGGCCGGCGTGCCCGTAACGCAGTTCCGGTCGCTGGCGGACGCTGGGGACGAGGCCGCCGTGGCCTCAGTCGCGGGCGAACTGACCTCGCCGCTGATCGTCAAACCGGCGGCGGGTTTCGGCGCCAGTTCCACCGTGAAGGTGGACGCCGCAGGGCTGGGTGCGGCGGCGAGCGGGCTGACGTTCGACCCGGCGCAGCGGTCCCGCCAGCTGATCGTGGAGGAGTTCGTGCCGGGCGAGGATCTGTGCGTCGACGCCGTCTGGTCCGGCGGGAAGGCGCTGACCTTCGTGGTGCAGCGCTATCTGCGACGGCGGATGACGGTCCTGGAGGGCGCGCTCGACGGATCGGTGATCGTGGCGCCTGAGGAGCATCCGGACCTGTACGCGCGGCTGCGGGAGATGCACGCGCGGGTCAATGCGGCGCTCGGTATCCACGACGGGCCGACGCATCTTGAGGTGTTCGAGCGGCCGGACCGGGACCTGGTCTTCTCCGAGATCGCCTCGCGTGCCGGCGGCGGCTGGATGCAGCACATGATCGGCGCCTATCACGGTCGTTCCACCTGGTCCCTGCTCGCCGACACCGTGCTGGGCGAGGACACTGCGCCGCTGCACCGGGCGTGGCCGCACGTCGGGGCGATCCACATTCGGCCGACCGCGCCCGGGATCATCACCGGCGCGCCGTCCGACGCCGAGCTCCGGGCCTTCCCCGGGACGATCACGTGGCACCGGCACCGGCAGATCGGTGACCGGGCCCGGCTGTCGAGCCCGTCCGAGTGGTATTTGGACCTGGTGCTCGGTGCGGACACCGCCGCAGAACTCGTCCAGACCTGTCTGCGGGCAGCCCGCACGTTCGCCATTGAGACCGACGCCGAGGCCGTGGTGGCCTGACGTCCGCAGCCCGGGATCGATCACCGCGTGGGGTGCCGGGGTCGGTGATGTCCCGATCTGGGGCGGCGGGGGCTCGCGCGCCTTGGGGGCCGGTGCGCCGTGATCGGCTCTGCTGGGGACGGCGTGCGGGAGGATCCGCGCGGGTGGTGCGGGAGGCGGGCGGTTACCTCGGGCGTCCCGGTCTCCGCGGTGTGTGGCCGCTGCGGTTGTGGTGCCGCCTTCAGGGAGAGCTGGTGAGGTGCCGCTTGGCGGGTGGTGTCATGGGTGGAACCGCCACCGGCCTTCGGAGATGACGTCCATCGTGTCGTCGCTGACGCGGACAGCCGTCTCGTCGTCGATGAAGTAGACCGGGAAGTCCGCCCGGGCGACGATGCGATCGGCCCAGGCGTCGTCCCGCTCCGGGAAACCTGGCGAGTACAGGTGTGGCTTCAGATACCAGTCGAAAAGACCGAAGGGCGGCCGAACGGTCACCGCGCCGAGCCGATGCAGGTCTGCGGTATCCCCGATGACGTCGGCCGAGTGCTCGGTGAGATTCCGGCTGAAGATCATGGACCCGGCGCTGACTCCCACGTAGACACGGCTCTCAAGCGCTTCCAGGATGCCGGCGGTCAGGCCGTTGCCGGTGATGCTGCGCGCGAGGTGGTAGTGGTTGCCCCCCTCGGCGTAGACGACGTCGGCGTGGAGCAGCCGGTCGAGCACCGTCTGCCGCGGCAGGCCGTTCAGCTCCAGGATGTCGAACTCCCGCCAGCCCAGGGCGTGCAGCTGGCTCATGTTGGCGACGAACCACCCGTGGTCTCCGGGCTCGGCGACGGCCGCCGTGGGGAGGTACACGATGTTCGCCGCTCCGAACGGCTTTCCCAGCATGTCCCGCAGCGCGTCCCGCAAGGTCTCGTTGCGCAGGCCGCCCGACGTCAGCAGAAGCTTCACCCAGCAGATCCAACCACGCCGGGCAGGCACGCACAACGCCTGCTGACGGCCGGTGCCCTGACGGATGGTCGCATCAGGATCAGCCGGTCGGCTCGGCGCAGAATGCCGATGCGGAACGGGGCGGTTCGGCCGTTGAGGCCGAGGCTGCCGTCGCGTCCCGGCGGTCGGTCTGCAGGGTTGGTTTCCTGGAGGGCCTCGATGGGGACGAGGACGATGCGCAGCGCGCAGGCCCGGTCGGCGGGGCCTGTTCCCGCCCGGGGTGGGCCCAGTGAAGGTGTGGGGCTGGTACGTGCACCGTGCTGCCGTATCCCGAATGTGTGCCCCCCCTCAGAGGAGGGGGCCTGTTGCGGTGTGCGGCTCTCCGCATCGCCTGTGACCTGACCGGCGCGCGCCGTTCGGCCTGTGGATCCGCCGTGTGTGCCGGCGATACGAAGCGTGTGCCGGCGCAGAATGTGGCCGGCGGCCCCTCAGGCGGTGGCGTGACGGGGGCTGTTCTGGTAGGCGGCCAGCCGCCATTGGCCGTCCTGTTTGACGGCGGTCCAAGAGGCGTGCACCGCCCGCTCGGCCGCGGGCTCTGTCTCGCCGGGGGCCAGGATGCCTCCGCGGGTGAGGAGGATGGCCGCCTCGGTGTTCAGGAAGCGGAGGTCGATCGGGGTTCCTGTGACACGGGTGCCCTGGTAGGGGCCGCTGAACGCGGTCTTGGCGAAGGCGCGGATGGCGGCGCGGCCTTTCTCGAACACGCCCGGCAGGACAAGTGTGCCGTCGGTGGTGAACACCTCGGCGAAGGCGTCGGAGTCGTAGGCCGCCCAGGCGTCGACGATGCGCTGGGGCAGGGCCGCAACGGCGGCTTTGTCCGCGTCGGGGATCTGGTCGCTGCCACTGGCGGTGTGCGGGTTCATGTCTGCTCCCTCGGGGGCGGGCTGATGTGGCCGGGCAGCGGTGCCTGCGGGCGGCGCTCCCCGGCCGGGGCCGCTGATGCGGTGCCCCCACCGTTGCACCGTGCCTGCGGCTGCCGCACCTTCCGGGTTGTGGATTCGGGGCCGGCTTCAGGGCGCCTGCGCACGCCGGAAGAAGCCGCCTGGCCGACGTGGGTGAGCGGGAGAACGGCAGGAGGCGCGGCCGGCCCCGTTTCCGGGGCGAGTTGCCTGGTGAGAGAGGTGTGCTGCGCCTGCGGGCCGGAACGCTGTCGAGCCGGGGGGGTCACGCGCTGGGCTTCGGGCCGTCTTTGTTCAGCCAGGACAGGGCGAGCAGTTGCCGGCACAGCTCGTTGGACGGCCCCATCAGGGACACTCCGCGGGCGTCTGCCAGCAGTCGGGGGAGAACGGCTCCGGACCGGTAGCCCGACGAGCCCAGCAGACGGGCCACCTCGAGGCACAACTCCTCTGCTGTTGTGGACGCGAAGAGTTTGCTGTGCAGTGTCGTCAGTTCTGGGCGTGGCGCGGTGCAGGCCCCGGCCCGTTCGACGATTCCTCGGGCGGCCTCCAGCCGGGTGGCCAGGTCGGTCAGCCGGTGCCGTACGAGCTGGCGTGCCAAGAGGCCGCTGCGAGTGGCGTGTTGTACGGCATGGTCCATCGCGGCCTGCGCGATGCCGACGGCCACCGCGCCCAGTGTCGCCCCGGTTGCGCGGCCCTCTGCGATGATCGCCTGTGCGTCGCCGGGTGGACCGAGGCGGCAGGCGTCCGGCGCGGAGCAGCGGCGCAGCGAGACGACGCCGGTTGCGGAGCCTCGCATGCCGGCGAGGTCCAGGCTCAGCTCCGGGTGGAGCCCCGGTGTGCTGCTGGGCAGGAGGAAGAAGGTCCGCGGTTCGCGCCGGCCGGTCCCGGCCGCAGTCGTGGGAGGTGGGGTGTGCACGAGCACCAGGTACAGGTCGGCCAGGCAGGCGGCCGTGGTGAAGGCTTTCACGCCCTGCAGCGTCCAGTGGCCGTCGCCGCTTTGGACGGCGGTGCTGTCCGCGTGGCGGATGCCGGGTCTTGAGGCGCCTTCGCTCCATGCTGAGGCGGCGAGCCAGCTGCCGTCGGCGAGGCGGGGCAGCAGGCCGGCCTTCTGGGCCGGTGTGCCCCAGACGGCGATCCGCAGGGCAACGGAGCAGTGCTGATAGGCGATGATCGCGATGGACGGGTTGACCTCGGCGAGTTGCTCGACGACCCGGTTCACCTCGGGTGCGCTGCCTCCCAGGCCGCCGTATTCCTTGGGGACGGCCGTGGCCAGCAGTCCGGATTCCCGCAGGCCGGAAAGGGCTGCTGTGTTCGGTCGTCCGGTGAGCGCGGACTCCTCCGCCGCTTCGCGCAGGGTGCTGCGCAGTGTCGCGGTCAGTCCCGCTCGCCTGTGTCCTGCGGACCGATCAGTTGACACGGCACCTCCTCGGATGGGGATCTCCATGTCTGTGTGCTCCGGAGCTGCAAGTGGTTCTGTGCGAGGGGCGTGGCGGCCATCCAGCGTTCAACCGGTGTGGGCGGTGCGCATCTTCCGCCGTGCCTCTTTAGCCGGCCGGGAGGGGGGAGGCACGGCGGAAGATGACCCGGGAAGGGGGTGGTTGGCAGGCTGCGATGCAGCCGGGGTCGCCCACGACGGGCGGGCAGCCGCTGCCTGGGAGGCTGAGCGATGAGGATGGCTGTGCGGACAGTGCTCCGCCGTGCGCGCAAGCAGGTGAGGTATGTGCAGGTGGTGCCGCCTGCACAGGCGCGCGGGGCGGTCGCCGAGGTGTACGCCCAGGCCCGACGGGACTTCGGTGTGCTGGCGCCTCCGCTGGCTCTGCACTCCCCCGCTCCCGCTGCGCTCGCCGCGGCGTGGCTGCTGCTGAGGGAGACCCTGCTGGCCGACGGGATCACCCGCCGGGCGGCACGCGAATCGGTCGCTGCCGGTGTGTCACGGGCCAACGCCTGTCCCTACTGCGTCGACGTCCACCAGGCGGCCCACGCCGTGCTGCAGTCGCCCTCTGACGATGATGCTGCGCTGGCCGCCTGGGCTCGGAGTGCCGGGGGCAGCGGTCAGGGGCCGCATGCCGCTGTGGCGCCGTTCTCCGCGCAGGAGGCTCCGGAGCTGCTCGGTGTGGCCGTCACGTTCCATTACCTCAACCGCATGGTGAGTATCTATCTTGCGGACTCGCCGATGCCCCGGCGCACCCCCTCCTTCCTGCGGGGGCCGATCATGCGGACGGTGGCGCGGGCCATGCGCCCCCGTGATCGGGGGCCTGTGGTCCCTGGTCGCTCCCTGAGACTGCTGCCGGCGGCGCCGCTGCCCGCCGGTCTGCAATGGGCCGAACCGAATCCGGTGGTGGCCGAGGCGCTCGGCCGGGCCGTGGCGGCCGTGGACGGTGCGGCCCTGTGGCTGCCGGAGCAGGTACGGGGGCTGGTACGTGCGCGCCTTGCGGCCTGGGACGGGCTGCCGGTGGGGCCGAGCCGCGCGTGGCTGGAGGAGGTGCTGTCCGAACTGCCGGTACCGGATCGGGCTGTTGCCCGGCTCGCGCTGCTGACGGCGTTCGCGCCCTACCAAGTGATGGCCGAGGACGTAGCCGCTGTGCGGGTGCGGTACCCCTCGGACCGGTCCCTGATCGAGCTCACCTCGTGGGCGGCGCTCGCGGCCGCCGTCTGCGTCGGTGGCCGCCTGACGGTGTGTCAGCCGGCTCCCGGGAGGTGATGGCGTGGGGAACGAGGATCGCACTGGCGAGGAGATGCCGTTGTGCGAGCCTGGGCGGAGCACTTGGGCCCCTTGTCGTTTCCGCCTGGGCCGGTGGGCCCGGGTGCTGCGGTGTCCGGGTGTGGACCGGGGCCGCACGCGCGGTCCTGAAGGAGGCTCTCCGCGAAGTGCGCGGCTCGGGCGGGCCGGGCGTGCGGTATGTCAGGAGCGCGGGTCACGGGGCATGCTCGTCGTGGCCGGCGGCTGCCGTTGTTGTTCGGGGAGGGCGTCGAGGAGGCGGTACTCGAGTGGGAGGGGGGAACTCGGCAGCCAGACGGGCTGAGGGGGGTCCGGCTCGGCCGAGTAAAGGACCGCGCGGAGAGGTAGCGAGGCCGGCAGTCCCTCCTGGCTCGGGGCGGGCTGGTGTCCGTGATAGGCGATCGACAAGGAGGGCTGCGCCAGTGCCCGCATGCGTACGATGAGTTCCGCCTCGTCCCCGGTGACCTTGGGGGGCAACGTCTGGGTGGGGATCGGCACGAAGCCCAGGCGAGCCTTGAATCCGAAGAGGCCGGGCTGGGCCGTGTGTCCGAGCAGCGAGGGGTCGTTGCCGAGTGAGGCCCAGATGTAGCCGCGTTCTCGTGCTGCGTCGAACGCCGCCATGTACATGAGTCGGGCGAGCATGCTCTGCCGGGCCGTGTCGGTCACCGCGGAGAACTGCAGGTGGACGAGGGACTGGTCGGGCCGCAGCCGGCCGAGACAGCCTCCGACCAGTACACCGTCGGCGTGCGCGAACACGCCCAGGAGGGTGTCCAGGTGGCCCAGCAGGTGGCGTTCCTGTCTCCTGGCGTAGTTCACACCGCTGGACATGACGGCGATCCGTTGGTCGTAGAGGTCGAGGAAGGTGTGCACGTCCTTTTCCCCGACGCGGGGCAGGACGTGGAGTTCGATGCCGCTCTTCTCGGCTGTCCGGGCAGCGTAGCGGTGGCTCTTGCGTTCCTTGCTCGACAGGCGTTGCCGGAAGGCGGCCGCTGAGTCGGTGAGGGGTGCGATCCAGTTGATCCACGACGGTTTGACGAGGAAGCCGGCGGCTTCCAGCTCCGTGCGTGGCTCCAGGTCGGCCAGTCGGACCCTGACGATGTCGATGTCGTGTGCGGGGTCGTGCCAGTCCCGTTCCAGCGCTTCCGTCAGGGTCGCATGTGCGATCCTGGCCTGTCCTTGAACGTCGATGCGCACTGCCGTCTCCCTGGCACGGTGATTCCTGTCGGGCAGGGCTGCCTGCCCGGTTCGCGCCGGTGGCCGCCCGGGGGCCGGGCAGGTGGTTCCCGGCCCCCTGAGGTCGCTGGGGGCGGCCTGCCCTGCGCCGGTGGTCAGCGGCTCTCGAGGGTGGCGGCTGACGTCCTGAGCGGACGGGCGAAGGAGCGGATGTCCCCGACGAGGAGGTCGGGCTGTTCCATGGCGGCGAAGTGACCGCCGCGGTCGAACTCGCTCCAGTGGGAGATGTGGGGCAGGAAGCGGTCCGCGAAGCGCCGGACCGGCAGGAAGATGTCGTGCGGGAACACCGCCACTCCCACCGGCACGGGAACGGGTTCTGGCATCGTCTGCCGTTCCTCTGCACCTTCGTAGTAGAACCCCGCGGAGGAGGCTGCGGTACGCGTCAGCCAGTAGATGGAGACGTTGGTGAGGAGGCGGTCACGGTCCACAGCGTCTTCGGGGACGCTGTGAGCGTCGGTCCATTCGTAGAATTTCTCGGCGATCCAGGCGAGTTGGCCGACCGGAGAGTCATGCAGGGCATACGCCAGGGTTTGCGGTCGGGTGGACATGATCTTCATGTAGCCCGAGAGTTCTGCATCGAACCGGGAGAAGCCGAGAAGCCGGAACTGATCGGATTCCGTCAGGGCGTTGAGCTCTTCGGGGGCGCCGGCGGGCGGCGCGATGAGCATGTTCACATGAACGCCGACCACCCGGTTTGGTGCGACCCGTCCAAGTTCGAGGGAAATGGGTGATCCCGCGTCTCCTCCTTGCGCAAGGTAACGGCCGTAGCCCAGGCGGTTCATGAGTTCTGCCCAGGCCAGGGCGATGCGGTGGACGTTCCATCCGCTCTCCCGGACGGCGCCCGAGAAGCCGAATCCGGGCAGCGAGGGGATGACCAGGTGAAAGGCCTGGCCCGGGTCTCCGCCGTGAGTGCGGGGATCCGTCAGCGGGCCGATCACGTCCATGAACTCCGCTACGGAACCCGGCCATCCGTGGGTGAGGATCAGCGGCAGCGCATCGGGTTCCGGGGACCGTACGTGCAGGAAGTGGATGTCTGCGCCGTCGATCACGGTCATGTACTGAGGGAAGGCATTGAGCTGCTTCTCCGCCGTTCGCCAGTCGTACTCCGTACGCCAGTATTCGGCCAGCTCCTGCAGATAGGAACGGGGAACTCCCCGGGTCCACCCGGTGCCCGGGAGCTCGGACGGCCAACGGGTTTCGGCCAGCCTGCGCTTCAGGTCGTCAAGATCTTCCTGCGGCACTTCTACGCGAAAGGGGCGCATACCTTGGGGTCCGTTCTGTGAAAGGAGCGCTGCCTGTACTTCCTCTTACCGCCGCGTCGCATCCCGGGCCGTCCGCTCCAGCCACCACTGGGCCAGCAGCAAGTTGATCACGAATCCGATCCAGGTTGCTGTTTCCAGGGCGAGGTTGAGCTTGGCGGGGTCGGCGAAGTTGTACTCGAACAGCGGCAGCACGTAGATGAGCAGGACCCGGCCCCATATGATCTGCAGGGTCAGCGCGAAGCTGTATGCCATCCAGCGCCGGTGCTCACGGTATCGGCGCTGACGGGCCGCTCGCAGGCCCACGACGGTCGTGGCCAGCCAGGCGACCGCGGCCACCGTGTTGCCGGCCGGGCCGGCCGAGAACGGCATGATGGCCAGGGCCAGCAGTCCGGAGGGGATCGCCCCGGCGAACACGTAGATTCGGCCGGACCACCGGTGGACGGCCGGATGATTCCGGCGCAGCCAGGGCCACACCTGCAGGCATACGGTCACCAGGGCCACGGTTCCGGAGAAGACATGCGCCACCAGCAGCGGATAGTGCCAGGGGATGTCCCGCCGCAGGTGGGGGATCCGCGCCTGGTCGGGGTCCAGGCTGAGATAGACGGGCAGGGAGTGGTTGATGAACCACAGTGCTATCAGGGAGAAAACCAGCGTCCAGATGTGGCGTCGGCGACCGTTCGGCTGAGCTGATTCGATGTCGGGAGACTCCGGGCCCGCGGGTTCGGATGTGTTCAGGGTCTGAGACACGGGTGACCTCTCTGCTCTGCACTGTCCGTACGGCGACACCGGTCGCCCCTGACGAAAGAATGCCGCGGACCGGCCGGAAGGGAGACAACCTCCGGAAAGCGGCGGAAGTTCCCGGCGACAGGGCCGACTGTCGTGGCCTGATTTCTCTGACCGTCTCGCCATGCGGCAAGCACTTCCCGGTCCTGCAGCAAACTGGAAGGTTTCCGACTATGTCCGGGAGGATCTGTTCCTGATTTTTATCCGGTGCGGTCGCCGGCAGCGGGCCGGTCCCCCGCGGTGAATCACGGAAAAGGGGATCCGGTGTGTTTTGAGCGCATGACCGGTAGAGCACCTGTCTCCGGCCCCGATGTCTTTCCGGGCCGGAGACCGGAGCACCCTCTACGGGGCGCAGTGTTCCAGCTGGGAGCTCGTCGTGCTCGGCTTGTGTCCGGTGATTTTGAAGAACAGGCGCGCGCAGTCGACCACGAACTTCGGGTTCTCTTCCGGTACGTAGTGTCCGGCGTCCGGCGCCACAACGGTCCGGACGTCGTCCGCGACCCGGGCGAACTCCTGTCCCACTCGTTCTCCGAAAAGGTATTCTCCGCCTATCGCCATGACGGGCATGGGCAGCCGCTCCGCGCTGATGTTGCTCCGGTTGTCCTCCGCGTCCTGGGGGATCGCCCGGTAGTAGTCGTAGCCGGACGAGCGGTCGGCCGGGTCCGCGTTCTTCCGGAAGTACTCTTCCCGTCCGATGGCTTCGGGGTGATAGGCGATACCGTCGTAGAAGTAGTTGAAGAACGGTTTCACGTCGGCGTTGTCCACGATCTTCTCGGGGAAGGGGGCCGGCGATGCGAGGAACCGGTAGTGCCAGGTCTTCGAGTAGGACTCCTCGACGCCGTAACCAGCGAGCATGGTCTCCGTCACGGCGAGGCGGGTCACCTCGCCGGGGAAATCGCGTGCATAGCGATATGCGACCTGAGCGCCGATGTCATGGCTGAGGAGTTCGACCTTGTCGAATCCCAGCTTGTGCACAGCCTCGCGCACCCGGGCCGCCGTGGTCTTCTTGTCGTAGCCGCCGGAGGGGTGACTGGAGTCACCCAGGCCGGGAAGGTCCACGGCGATCACGGTGCGGTCCTCAGCCAGTGCGAGCATGACCTTGCGCCACTCCCACCAGGTCTCCGCCCAGCCGTGCAGAAGAACGAGGGGCGGGCCGTCCCCTCCGCGGACATAGTGGATGGTGCCGCCCTCCACCGGAACGGTTCCGTGGGTGAACGACGAGTCGAGAGCAGCCGGCTCCTGGGGGGAGGCGCTGCTGGACGGGGCCGGGAACCCGGGAACAGGGATGAGCAGGACGAGCGCCAGCGCTGCCACCACACTGAGTGCCGTTGCCCACAGATGGCGTCCGAGGAGCCCCGCCACCGTGTGCGCAGGGGCGAACGCGCGCCTTTCAGACATGTGACTTCGACTCCCGCATGATCGGTGGAGGCTGACGGTTCGGATGCCCGACCCTGTCAGGCGCACCGGGGCGGAGCATCCTCCAGGTTGCTGCGTTCGGTGCCGGCCTGCGGGCAGTCCCAGGCCGCGGGAAGGCGCCCTTCCACACGGCTGCGCTTCGACCACCGCCGACGTGCTCAGGCGCTGCGGCACCAGGCCCCCACGGTTGTGGGGGGTTTTTCGTCGGTTGCTCGGTTGCTCCGCTGTGCAGGGCCCCGGGCGCAGCGCAGTGCCCCTGTGCGGGCTCTGGGGCCTCCAGTTCGGCAATCCAGAAGGTGCCTGGATGCGGCCGTCGATGTGACGGTCGGGCAGCCAGGAAGACGGCGAAGAGGCGAGCCCTTATCTCAGGCGTGACGTCCCGGGAGGACATGATGCGAGTTGCCGAGGCCCCGACCCGCGCGCAGCTGGTGCAGCGTGCGAAGGATCTGGCGCCGGTGCTGAAGAAACACGCGGAGCAGTCGGAACAGGACCGGCGGCTGCATGAGGAGACGATCGAGGCTCTGGCGGATGCGGGCATCTTCAGGATGCGGGTGCCTGCGCGCTACGGCGGGTACGAGGCCGACGCTCGCACCCTGGTGGATGTCGCGGCCGAGCTGGGCCGGGCGGACGGGGCGGCGGCGTGGACGGCCTCGGTGTACTGGATTCCCACCTGGATGACGTGCCTGTTCCCCGAGCACGTGCAGGAGGAGGTGTTCTCCACCCCCGATGTCCGCATCTGCGGCACGCTCAGCCCGTCGGCACTGGCCGTCCCGGCTGACGGCGGTGTGGTGGTCAACGGCAAGTGGAGCTTTGTCAGCGGTGCCCTGCACAGCCAGTGGCAGGAGATCGTGGCCGTCGTCCAGGAGGCCGACGGGCCGCCGCAGCCGATCATGGCGCTGGTTCCGGTCTCGGACCTGCAGATCGTCGACGACTGGCACACCTTCGGCCTGCGCGGCACCGGCAGCGTCAGTACGGTCGCCCACGACCTGTTCGTTCCGCAGGAACGGGTGATGCCGCTGGGAGCCGTGCTGCAGGGGCAGCACGCGTCCCCGCTGAACGCGGACACCCCGATCTACCGCGCCCCTCTTCTGCCCGTCGCCTCGGCCTCCTCGGTCGGCACTGCGCTTGGGCTGGCACGTGCGGCCAGGGACGCCTTCTTCGAGCGGATGCCGCACCGCGGTATCACCTACACCGGCTACGGCCGGCAGGCCGAGGCGCCTTTGACGCACCATCAGGTCGCCGAAGCCGTCCTCAAGACGGACCAGGCGGAGTTCCACGCCCACCGTCTGGCCTCGCTGGTGGACGGCAAGTGCGAAACGGGCTCGGAGTGGACGCTGGAGGAGCGTGCCCGGGCGCGCGCCGACATGGGCGCGGTCTGCCGGCTGGCCAAGGAGGCGGTCGCCGTCCTCGCAGGTGCCAGCGGCGGCTCGTCGGTCTACAGCGATGCTCCCATGCAGCGCATTGCACGGGACATCCAGGCCGTCAACCTTCATGCGCTGATGAACCCGGACACCAACAGCGAGCTCTACGGCCGGGTCCTGTGCGGTCAGGAGCCCGACACCCTCTACCTCTGACCAGTCCGCGGCCTTTCACCCCCGGGCCGGCCGGAGCGTCGTCCTCGGCCGGCCCGTCATCCCAAGGAGTACGCATCCTCATGACTGCTTCGACCTCCTCCCCGTCAGCCGTCGTCCCCAGCGACGAGGACAAGGCTGCTGTCGCCGAGCTGCCCCAGCACGTCGTCGCTGCCTGGGCGGCTCACGACGCCGAGGCCTTCGCCTCGGTGTTCACCCCGGACGGGACGCTGATCCTGCCCGGTGTCTTCGAGAAGGGCCGTGACGCCATCCGGTCCTTCCTGGCCGCCGCGTTCGAGGGCCCCTACCGGGGAACCCGCGTCACCGGTACGCCTGTCAGCATCCGCTTCCTGAGCGAGGGGGTCGCTGTCCTCGTCACCGAGGGCGGCGTCCTCGCCCCGGGCGAGAGCGAGGTCAGCGCCGAGCGGGCGGTCAACGCCTCCTGGGTGGCCGTCAAGCACGAGGGCGCGTGGTCACTCGCCGCCTACCAGAACAGCCCGCGCGACGCTGCCTGACCGGGCGCGTCCTCGAGGAGGGAAGCAGTATGGCCGTTCAGGTGGGCAACCGTGCGGTAGTACTCGGGGCGAGCATGGCCGGGCTGCTCGCTGCGCGGGTCCTGGCCGAGGCGTACCAGGAAGTCCTGATCGTGGAACGTGACGGGCTGGGCGCCGGCGGTCCGCGCCGTGGAGTCCCGCAGGGGCGGCACGTGCACGGCCTGCTGGCCCGGGGCCAGCAGATCCTGGAGGAGCTGTTCCCGGGATTCACCCAGGACGCGATCGACGCCGGGATACCCACCGGTGACCTGGGCGAACTGAGGTGGTACTTCAACGGGCGCCGGCTCCGCCCGGCCACCACCGGACTGATCTGCATATCGGGCTCCCGGCCGCTGCTGGAGAGTCGTGTCCGCGCGCGGGTCCAGGAGCTGGCCGGGGTCAAGATACTGGAGCGGCACGACATCGCCGCGCTGGTCACCGACGCGGCGCACAGCCGGGTCACCGGGGTGCGGGTGCAGCAGGGTGAAGGCGGTGAGCCGTACACGCTGGAGGCGGACCTCGTGGTCGACGCCACGGGCCGCGGCTCGCGCACCCCGGTGTGGCTGGAGGAGTTCGGGTACGGGCGGCCGGCGGAGGACCGCATCCACATCGACCTCAGCTACACCACCCGGCGCTTCCGGCTGCCGGACGAGTCGATTCTGCGCGGGGACCTCTCGATCAACCCGGTCTCCTCACCGTCCCATCCACGCGGGGCCTTCTTCTCCCGGATCGAGGACGGCCTGTGTGTGCTCTCCCTCACCGGGGTCCTGGGCGACCGTGCGCCGACCGACCTCGAGGGCTTCCTTACCTGGACCCGAACCCTGCCCGTCCCGGATGTGCACGAGGTCATCGCGGACGCCGAACCGGTGGGTGAGGGCGTGACGTTCCGCTATCCCGCGAGTGTCAGGCGGCGTTACGAACGCATGGAGCGCTTCCCGGACCGGCTGCTGGTGCTGGGTGACGCGGTGTGCAGCTTCAACCCCGTCTACGGGCAGGGAATGACCGTCGCCACGCTGGAGGCCCTGGTCCTGCGCGACCATCTGCGCCGGGGCACGCCCGTCCCCTTGCGGTTCCTCCGGGACATCGCCGGCGTCATTGACGTGGCGTGGGACTTCTCCGCCGGCGGCGACCTCGGCTACCCGGAGGTCGAAGGGCGCAGAACGGCCAAGGTGCGAGTGGGTGGCGTGTATATGGCGAAGCTGCAGGCCGCCGCGACGCAGGACAGCAGCGTCACCAGCACTTTCATGAAGGTGGCGGGTTTTGTCGAACCGCCTCAGGCCCTCATGAGTCCTCGCATGGTGTACCGGGTGCTGCGCGGAGCGAAACAGGCCGCCCTCAGCGCGTAGAGGCCGGTACGGGCAGAGCCCTGGGGGTGGGTGCCGGAGCACCCACCCCCAGGGCTCTGCTGTGTCCGCCTGGCACGGACCTATTTGTGTCCCACCGCCGCAGGCTCACTCTGCGCGGGCGTGGTGAGCCGCACCGGGAGACTGCGGTGGCCGTTCATGATGAACGTCGGCAGCGGCTGCAGCTCATCGCGCGGCACCGCCAGCGCAAGGCCGGGGAACCGGTCAAACAGCCGGGACAGGCCGGTCTTCGCCACCAGACGTGCGATGCCGGCGCCCAGGCAGTAGTGCGGGCCGTAGCCGAAGGAGAGGTGTTCCTTGCTGGCACGGCGGACGTCGAACACGTCGGGCACCTGGCTGTGCAGCTCCGGGTCCCGGCCCACCGCACTGTAGTTGACCAGGATCGGGTCTCCCTTGGGAATGGTCACCCCTTCGAGCTCGATGTCCTGTGCGGCATACCGCAGCGGCAGATGCGCCAGCGGTGACTCCACCCGCAGGGTCTCATCGATCACATCGTCCCAGGTCGCCTCGCCCGAGCGGACCAGTTCCAGCTGCTGCGGATCGCTGAGCAGCGCGGTGATGGCATTGTCGAAGAAGTTGATCGTGGTCTCGGAGCCGGCACCGAGAATCGCGAAGATCGTGTCGGTCAGTTCTTCCTCGGAGAGCCTGGAGCCGTCTTCGTCCCGGGCAGTGACCAGGTCGCTGGTGATGTCTTCGGCCGGTTCCTTGCGCTTGTCCGCGATCAGTTCGGCCATCGCTCCGCGCCAGCCCGTCAGGATCGCCTGGGCCTGATCGGGGGTGACGGTGGTGTCCACCATCGCGTCGATCACCTTGGCTGTCCGGGCACGGGCCTCCTCCGGCATACCGATGAGGTCCGCCACCAACCGGGCCGGCAGCGGATAGGCGAATCGCGCCCGCAGATCCACCACCTCGCCCGGGCCGGCCTCTTCCAGCGCGTCCAGGAGCTGGTCGGTCAGCTCCTCCACGCGGGGCCTGAAGGCCTCGGTCCTGCGTGGGCTGAAGGCCTTCCCCACCAACCTGCGCAGGCGGATGTGGTTCTTGCCGTAGGCCGTGACCATGTTGTCCATCGCAACCCAGCTGATCAGTTCCCAGTCAGGCGGTATCTCGCCGTTGCTGAAGGCGGGCCAGTGACTGCGGGCGCTCTTGGTGACCCGCGGGTCACCAAGCACCTTCTTGATCACTTCATGGCTGTTCAGCGACCAGGCGAGGACGCCCCCGGGCAGCTCCACCCGGACGGCGGAGCCCTGGGAACGCAGTAGGGCGGCTTCGCCATGTATGTCCCGGCCGGTGGGATCGAGGGCGAACGGGCAGCCTTGCTCCATGGGCGCATCCTGAGTTCTCTGAAGTGACGGCTGCCTGGCGATGTGCATGTCCATTCCGATTCCCTTTCGGGTTCACTCCGGCGACGTGTCCGTACCCGGGGCTCTCCGGATCCGGTCGCAGCAGCCACAGCCTGCAGCCCGGGCTCCCCCACCGTGACACCCCGACCGGAGACAGACATCTTCGCCCGTGCTGCGTTCGGTCAGCCAGAAGCCGCCCTCGGCCCGATACCGGCAAGTCGCCTCAGTGGAGGCGGTGTTGCCCGATACGGCTCTGCTCGCCCACACCGGGCCATGACACATGAGGATCGATTCGCACCGCTGTGGCACACCCGCACATCCGAGACGGCGGGGGCCTCGCAGGGGGCCGACGTCTTCACCCATGCATGCTCCGGGCCGGCCGGCAGCGCGCCGCCGGACGCGTCGACCTGGACAAGTCGCCTGAGTGGAGTGGGGTCTTTGCAGAGGCGAGCAGCCCTTCTACTTTCGGCGGGCAGGAACGTGATGCGCTGTCCGCCGCCTCAAAGAGCCACGACGCGATGCGTCGCAGGCGCGGGTGAGGGGAAGAGGGGAACAGGAATGACCTGGCTGAGCTGTATGTCGCCGCTGCCCGGCGCGGCACGGCACCTGGTGTGCTTTCCGCACGCGGGAGGATCGGCGTCGGTCTTCCGGTCCTGGGGCGCTGCGTTCACCGGCACAGAAGTGCATGCCGTGTGCTATCCGGGGCGCGCCGAGCGCGCGGCGGAGCCGTATGCCACCGGTGTGCGGGAACTGGCTGCGGGGGCGGCGCGGGCGATCGGTGCTCTTGCGGACCGGCCGGTCACTCTGTTCGGGCACAGCATGGGCGCCTGGGTCGCCTTCGAGACCGCGCGGCTGCTGGAACGCGGCGGCGTCCCGGTGAGTCATCTCATCGTCTCCAGCGCTCATGCCCCGCAGACCCAGATGGCGTCCGGCAACGCGTTCGGTGGCCGGGGCGATCTGTCCGAGGAGGCGCTGGCGGCGGCTCTGGTCAGCCTGGGCGGTACGGATCCGGAGCTGCTGGCCCATCCCGTCCTGCTGAAGCTGTTCTTCCCCTACGTCGCGGCGGACTTGCGTATCTGCTGGGAGTACACCTGCCGGCCCGGTGCGCCGCTGGACTGCCCGATCACATCCATCGTGGCGGACAGCGATCCGCTGGTCAGCCGGGACGACGCCACCGCCTGGTCACGGCAGACCCGCGGTGCCTACGGCAGCCGTGCGGTCGGCGGGGGCCATTTCTATCTGATCGAGAGACCGCCTCTCGCTCTCGTGCAGGAGCTGCTGTCGCCGCAGGCCGCCTTGTCGCGTCGATGAAGGGAATGCGAGATGACGCACGTCGAACTCGGCAACGGCCTGCCGGGGATCTCCTCTTGCGACCCGTCCGCCCCGACACCGGTGAGCCGTCGAGCCGGTCCGCCGACGCGTCGGCGCACGCGCCGTCGCCGCTGGGGCGCGGCGGACGTGACCTGATCGCGACATAAGGAGCGGAGCTGAACGGCACGGAGTTCTGCCCGGCTTCCCACCGTCCTTTTGCCGCAGCCTGGTTGACCGGCGGCCGTGATGGGGTGGAGGCGGTGCCGGCCGACCCGGCGGCGGCGTTGCAGATCGTGGCTCAGGGCCATCTCCCGCGGGGCCTGGGCCGCCTGGGACGGCTGCGGTCAAAGTGCTGCGGCGCGGGCGTGCCGCGGCCGCGGGAAAGGAGAGATCCGATGGGTTCCAGGACGTACTGGACGGTTGCCGATGCGCCGGACCAGAGTGGCCGCACAGCGGTGGTGACCGGTGCCACGTCCGGTATCGGCTTCGAGGCGGCGCGCGCGCTGGCGCAGCTGGGTGCGCATGTCGTGCTGGCCGTGCGGGATGCTGACCGGGGGCGCGCCGCGGCGGAGCGGATCAGGTCGCAGGTGCCGGGGGCCGGTCTGTCCGTGCAGTCGCTCGACCTGGCCAGTCTGGTCTCGGTGCGCACGGCTGCGAAGGAGCTGCGGCACCAGTGGCCGCGGATCGATCTGCTGATCAACAACGCCGGTGTGATGTGGACACCCGAGTCGCTCACCGAGGAGGGTCATGAGCTGCAGTTCGGCGTGAATCATCTGGGGCACTTCGCCCTCACCGGCCTGCTGCTGGATGCGTTGCGGGCGGCTCCTGGTGCGCGCGTGGTGACGGTCAGCAGTCATCTGCACCGGCTGGGCCGTATCGGCGCCGCACCGGCCCGGCCCGGCCGCCGCTACAGCCGATTCGGTGCCTACAGCCGCTCCAAGCTGGCCAACCTGATGTTCACTCTCGAGTTGCAGCGCAGGCTGGAGCAGGCCGGTGCCGGCATCCTCGCGGTCGCCGCTCACCCCGGGCTGGCCGCGACCGGCCTGGGGCGGGAGATCCCGGGCGGGGTCCGCAGGTTCGGTGCGCTGTTCGGGCCCCTGTTCCTGCAGCCGGCCCGGATGGGGGCGCTGCCCGGTCTGCGGGCGGCGACGGACCCGGCCGTTCGCGGCGGGCAGTACTACGGCCCGCTCGGGCTGACCGGGACCAAGGGGCACCCGGGGGTGGTCCGGCCGGGGCGGGTGGCGCTGGACGGGCGGATGCAGCGCCGTCTGTGGCGGGAGTCGCAGGAGCTGACCGGCGTCACCTACCGGTTCTGACGGTGGTGGCCCGCCGGGGCCCGGGCGCGCGTTGCCCGTGCCGGTGCCGTCGGCCCGGTTTGAGGGTCCCGGGCCGCACGTGCCGTGTGTCCGCAGCCAAGGGCCCCGGTCGGTGACCGGGGCCCTTGGGTGTGGAGCGGCCGACGGGCAGGACGCAGGCTCGGTGTGTCGTGTGGGGGTGGTGGGCCGTGGGGCGTGGTGAGCCGGTGGGTCGACTCAATGTGAGGGCCCGCGTCGCGGTGCGCCGGCCGGCGGCCGGTGCCGGCGACGCGGGCCGGAGTGGGTCGGCCGGCGCTGTGCTGCGCTGAACCGGTCGTGCTCGGTGAGTGTCATGTCGCGGCGGCGCCCGCCGCAGAGGGAGACGAGCTCGTCCGCCGCGGCCAGCGCGGCCGGTTCCACGAGGGGATAGGGGCACAGGATCCAGGGCCGTTCGGTGAACAGGTCCGCCCGTGCCGCGTCCGGGTGGCGGAGGTCGGGGCCCACGAGGGGATGTCCCGGCAGGTAGCCCCACAGGTCGCAGGCGCGCAGTTCGGCCTCCTGCCAGATGTCCCGCTTGCAGCCGGCGATGTCGGTGTAGGCGTGGCCGAGGCCGCGGGCCTGGGCTTCGTAGAGGGTGTCGACGGCTGCGGACGCCTGGGTTGCGATCACCACGAGGTCGGCGGGCCGTTGGTCGTGGGCCAGGGGTGTTCCGGCTCCCATGCGCCAGGCTCGGTCCAGGACGTCGTCCTCGTGATCGGTGAGCGAGACCTGCACTCCTGCGCGGGTCAGGGCCAGGGCGATCGAGGTGCCGATCAGTCCGCAGCCGATCACGGTGACGCCGTGCAGTGCGACAGGGATCATGATCTGCTCCTGGAGGGCTTCTGCGCTGCCGCGTCGGGCGGCCGGTACGTGCTCGGCTCATGCGCGGTGGTCTGCGAACTGCCCGGGCATTCTGCCCTCCCCCGCGGGACCGCGGTAGGCCTGCGCGATGTCGAGCCACTGGTCCGCGTCCCGCCCGGTGGCGGACAGCGCCAGGTCGTCGCGGTGCCGGCGGCGGGTGACCAGCAGGCAGAAGTCGTGGGCGGGGCCGCTCACTGTCTGCGTGGCGTCGTCCGGGCCGATACGCCAGATCTCCCCGGAGGGGGCGGTGAGTTCGAAGCGGAACGGCTCGGAGGGGGCCGTCATGCCACGGGCCTGGTAGCCGAAGTCGCGGGTGAGGAAGGCGAACTCGGCCAGGTGACGCAGCCGGTCGGTGGGCTCCCTGCGGGCGCCGAGCGCATCGGCGATGTCCTGTCCGTGGCCGAAGAGCTCCATGATGCCGGCGCAGGCGAGCACGACGGGTGGAAGCGGGTTGACCAGCCACGGCACCATCTGGTCCTCGGGGACGGCGGCCAGGGCGTGCACGCAGGCCTCGCCCTCGGCCCGGTAGGCGGCCAGCATTTGCTGCGGGGGTATGTCGTTGAACTGCTGGAGAGCGGCGTTGACGGCGCCGTTGAAGTCGTGGGCGGCTCCGGCGGCGATGGAGGCGAAGGTCTGCGGGTCGGCGGCGGCGGTCTTCGCCAGCCGGAAGATGAACGTCAGATGGGCGATCTGGTCGGCGATGGTCCAGCCGGGGGCCGGGGTGGGAGTCTGCCAGGCGGGAGCGTCCAGGCTCGCCACCAGGCGGGCGATCTCCTCGGTGTCGGCGGACAGGTCCTTGAGGGTGTCCTGCAGGGTGGCCATGGCTTGGTTCTCCTCGGTTGGGCTGGCGGCGTCGGATGTGCTGTGGGCCGGTTCGAGGCGTGGTGCCGGATGCGGCCCACCGGGCGGGCCGGGGTGGACGGTGCGTCGGGCTGACGCGCCTGCCCCGGCGTGCGGGAGTGTGCGGGCGATGACGGGAAGCGAGGTGGTGCGGCCCGGCCGGCGATCGTCCGGACCTGCAGGGTGAACAGCTTGAGGTCGTCCTGGGCCGGTCTCCTCGAAGCCGGCCGTGGGGCCCTGCTCGAAGTAGTCGCCCGTGATCCTTGGTCCTTGCTGCCGTGGTGGCTGGTCTCGTAAAGAAACTCGCCGGGGTTGGCCGGCCTGGTCCGTTCCGCAGTGCTCTTCGCAGTCGTCGACCGGGCCGGGTGCGGGGCGGCCTGAAGGCTCGTGGCGGTGTGCGGGGGCTGCCGCGGTCGCCTACGAGTCGGCGCCGAGCAGGGTGGGAAGCTGGGTCATGGCGTTGTCGCGGGCGCTGCGGGATCCGTCGGGGGCCGGGGCGCCGTAGTTGACGCGAACTCCTCTGCGCTGTGCCGCTTGCACGATGCCGGGGACGGCGCGCTCTGCGAGAGCGGCGATGGTCATGGCCGGGTTGACGGTCAGGGCGCCGGGTACGGCGGAGCCGTCGGTGACGAAGATTCCGGGGTGGCCGCGCAGTTCGTTGCGGTCGTCCAGGGCGGAGGTGCGAGGGTCGTCTCCCATCCGGCAGGAGGCGAGCGGGTGGACGGTGTAGGCGCCGACCAGATCGTTCGTCCAGGGCATGACCTTGGCCAGCCCGTCCTTCTCCAGGATCTCCTTGACCTCGGCATCGGACTGGGCCCAGGCGCCGAGGGTGTTGGCGGTGGGGTCGTATCGGAGGTTTCCCCGGCCGAGCATCTGCTGGGAGATGCGGTGGGCGTTGCCGGTGGCCGGCGGCGGCCCGAAGACGCCTTCGTTGTCGTCCTCGATCATGGTGAAGATCGTCAGCCAGGAGGTCCACCGTTCGAGGAGCTGCTTCTTCTCGGGGCCGAACCAGGTCGGCCCGGTGGCGTCGGGTGCCTGGGCGAGGATGGTGCCCAGGCCGGGCGGGAAGTACAGCTGCTCCAGTGAGTAGCGGGAGTATTCGGGCAGTGATCCGTCCAGGCGGTCCCAGCTGGCGACGGTGGGGCCCTTGCCGATGTGGTTGGCGGCGTAGGCGGGAGTGCCGGTGTGATCCAGGCCGAGGAGTTCGGCGGCTTTCTTCTCGTCGATGACGGCGGTGTTGAGGCGTTCGCCGTTGCCGGAGAAGTAGCGTCCGACGGCGTGCGGCATCTGGCCGAGCGCGGGCTCGCTGCGCTGGAGGATGACGGGGGTGGCGCCGGCGCCGGCCGCGAGGACGACGATCTTCGCGTCGATGGTGCCGCCGTCTGTGTGGATGCGATAGTCCTCGTCGTCGATGACGTTGTAGTGGACCCGGTAGGAGCCGTCGTGGTTCCGGGCGATGTGCTGGACTTCGTGCAGGGGCCGGATCCGGGCGCCGTGGGCGAGGGCGGCGGGGAGGTAGTTGAGCAGCAGGGACTGCTTGGCGTCGAACCGGCAGCCGGCCATCATCCAGTTGCAGTTGACGCAGGCGGTGCTGTCCACCGCGGTGGGCAGCGGGTTGGCGGTGCGGCCGGCGTGGTGGCAGGCAGCGGCCCACAGTCCGCCGGCGTAGCTGACGTCGCTCCACTCCTGCTTGCTGATCGAGATGGACTCGGCCACCCGGTCGTACCAGGGGTCGAGGGTGTCCCGGCTGAGCGCTGCGGGCCACATGCGCCGTCCGATGCTGCCGTGGCGTTCGAAGACGAAGCGCGGGGCGCGGGGCATCGCGGCGAAGTACACGACGCTGCCGCCGCCCACGCAGTTGCCGCCGAGCACGCTCATTCCGTCGCCGACCACGAAGTCGAAGGCCCGGGTGTAGGAGGAGCCGAGCTTGTAGTCGTGCTCGAAGTCGGTGTTCTTGAGCCAGGGGCCGCGTTCCAGGACGGTGACCTTGGCTCCGCCGGCGGCCAGGTGGTAGGCCGTTATCGCCCCGCCGAAGCCGCTTCCGACCACCAGGACGTCGGTGTGTTCGGTGCTGGTGCTCATGCCGGGCTCCCTGAGGGCGTGGTGTCGGGGTGGAGGCGAGCGAGTTCCCGGCCGTAGCCGGGGACCTTGAAGCGCCACAGTCCGTCCGGGTCGGGCCGCGGGATTCCCAGGGCCGTCAGACCCGGGTGGCCCTCGGCGAGCGCCTCGGCGGTGTTGCGGTGTGCGGCGGAGTCGTAGGCCATGTTGGAGAAGAGGGCGAGCAGGACCCACACATCCTTCTCCGGGTGGCCGGGACGGGTCAGCTGCTGCACCAGGGCGACACGGTCGGTGAACTCCAGGGCCACGAAGGGGGGCACGGAGGTGTCGGGTTCGATACCCGCGTGTGCGGCGTAGCGCCGGGCGTGGTCGTTGAGCAGGTCCGCCAGCGTGTCCAGATCGCCGGAGATGCCGGTGGCGTCCCAGTGCAGCAGTTCCAGGGCGCCGGCCGCGACGGCGCCGCCTCCGGCGGCGGCACCTGCGACCGACCGGTCCCCCGGTCCGCGCTTTTCGCCCGGAACGATGGTGTCTGCGTAAGCCTCGAGGGTCAGTGTGCGGTATTCGGTCAGATCGTCCCCGGCTGCTTCGCCATTCAACTTCTTTCTCCCTCGTATGTGCCGGAACTCTGCGAACGATAAGAACGCTAGGTCGGCCCGGCCGGTTCAAGCAACGGGTCTATCCGTTCAAGCGGTTGAGGTAGTTTACGGTGGAAACTAGCCAGAGTCTCCGCATCTCCTGACCGAACTCTTATTACCGACCGGTTGCCCTGTAGGCTTCTAGGCGGTTTCACGTCCTCCCCTCCCACCGCAGTCGCCGATCTCACCACAGCGCCATGTCCCGCATGCAGGATCCGAATTCGCTACTTCTGTATGGAGCGTCCTTGAACAGCTCTTCCGGAAGAGTCATGGACCTACCGGCACATTTCACGCAGCCTGTACGGATCATCAATCTTGCGCCGGCGGACACGCCGCGTCTCAATGGAATTGACGAGGCGCATGCTCAGAGGCTCGCCGAAGTATTCGAGTCGCTGCCGCCGATCCTGGTCCACCGGCCGACCATGAGAGTGATCGATGGAATGCATCGTCTTCGGGCGGCATCGTCACTGGGGGTCGAGTTCATCGACGCCCAGTTCTTCGACGGTCCGGAGGACGAGGCCTTCATCCAGTCGGTCGCCCGCAACATTGCCCATGGTCTGCCGCTGTCGATCGCGGATCGGCGGGCGGCGGCGGAGCGGATTCTGGTGTCGTTCCCTGCCATGTCCGACCGGAGTATCGCCGTGTACACCGGCCTGGATGCGAAGACGGTGGCCGACGTGCGGCGCCGTTCAGCTGTGGAGAATCCGCAGCCGAACGTCCGTGTGGGACGGGACGGCAGGGCGCATCCCCTGGACCGCACGGCGGAGCGCCGGCGTGCTGCGGAACTGATGACCAGTCGGCCGGGCATGCCGCTGCGAGCCGTGGCTCAGGAGACCGGACTGTCGCTGGGGACCGCCCATGATGTACGGCAGCGGCTGCTGCGGGGCGAGGAGCCGGTTCCCCCACCGGGGGCGCCGCCGCGGAGTGATGCCGCGGCGGGCCGGGCCGGCGATCGGGGTCTGCAGGCACCGGTGCCGCAGGCCGGCGGGCAGCCGCCGGCCCGCCGGCCGAGGTCGGCCACGGCGCGGGGTGCGCTGGAGACGTTGCGTGTGCTGGCCGGCGATCCGTCCCTGCGGCATTCCGAGTCGGGCCGTGAATTCATCCGCTGGCTGCACGCTCATTTCTTCACCGACGAGGCATGGCGCAGGCGGATCAATGCCATACCTGCCCATGACGTCGAGGCCGTTACGGATATCGCGATGAAATGTTCGGACACGTGGCGGCGATTCGCTGAGGAGTTGTCCGACAGGCGGTCCTCTCGCAACAAGTGAGAAGTACGTGCTGCCCCACCTCTCGTCCCGGTCCGAGAGCCCCTGAAGGGAAACCCATGACTTCCTCCTCCGTCGAAAAGGCCATTCTCCGGGTAATCGAGGAAATGCATGTCAACCTGGGTCAGGAGTTGACGATCGATGACATGGCGCGTACAGCCATGTTCAGCAAGTTTCATTTCACGCGCGTGTTCCGGAGTGTCACAGGTACTTCTCCGCGCCGGTTCTTGTCCGCTCTGCGGCTGCAGGAGGCCAAGCGTCTTCTGGTCAGCACGGATCTGAGCGTGGCCGATGTGAGCAGCCATGTGGGCTATTGCAGTATCGGTACCTTTAGCTCACGTTTCAAGGCTTGTGTAGGTGTTCCACCGAGCAAGTTCCGGGAGTTGGGCGGGAGGGTGGTGGAACTGCTCACCGCCCCCGGGGCGGGCCCGGATTCACCGCATGTGGCGCCGCTCCGCGGCCGCGTGGTATTGCCCGGGGACCGGGCTCTGGGGCAGGTCTTTGTCGGGCTGTTCCCCAGCTCCATACCCCAGGGTCTGCCGGTGCGGTATGTCGTGATGGACGGCCCCGGTCCTTTCGAGCTCGACGATGTGCCTCCCGGGACCTGGCATGTGCTGGCTCATTCCGTTCCCTACGGGGCCCCGTCCGCTCCTGCGGGGCGCGCAGGGAGCGCTCCCGAGAGCCTGGCTGTCGGCCGCCATGGTCCGGTCACCGTGCGTGCCGGGATGCGGGTGATGCCTGTCGACATCGTTCTGCGTGCCGTGGATCCGCTGGATCCGCCGGTGCTGCTCGCGTTGCCGGGCGGCGAGGCCGCGCGGCGCACGGCGGCGTAGCACTGCCGGCTGCCCTGCAGGGGCGTTTGTGTCCTTCGTCGAGCGATGCGTGGGCTCGCAGGGGGCACTGTCGCCGAGCATGGCGAACGGGACGCCGATGGAATGCGTTCCGGGTTCTGCGGGGGCTTGATGAGAGGACCGGAGCACGGCACGTTCTTCTCGGTCAGCGCGCGGCATGAAGCGGGATCGCGCCGGTTGCCGCCTGTAGTCCGTGACGTCGCGTCATGTTCGCGTTGCCGGGCCGCAAAGCGGTGCCGGACATGGTCGGGGTGATCACGGATCGCCGAACACGCCGGCAGGGCGGGGCCGCCTCGTCGGCCCCGCCCGCGGTCGATACCTCGGGGGCGTTCAGGAATCCGGCAGGTTGAGCCGGCGGTGTATGTAGGCAGCGGACATCAGCGCCATGTGGTGATGCCAGCCCGGATACGAGCGGCCCTCGAAGTCGAGCAGTCCGTAGTCCTGTTCGAGCCGTTCGAGGGTCTGCACCGACCGGGTCTGCAACTGCGTCAGCTCCACGACCTCGTCAAGACGCCGGTTCACCATACTGGTCAGCCAGAGATTGAGCGGCCGACCCGACCGGTGGGAACGGATGCCGAGCAGGCGGTAGCTGCGCTGGACAGCAGGATCCGTTCCCCGTCCCGCAAGACGCACGATGCTGGACTGGATGAGCGGGGAGCTCCCCCGCCCCTCGCGCGAGGTGTGCACATCCAGGCCCGCGCGCTCACTGTGGACAGGATCGAAGAGCTTGCCCGCATCCATGACCGCCGGCGGTCCACTGCCCTCCTGTTGCTGGACTCGCAGCTGCCGGCTCGCGACCACCGGCAGACTCGCCGGGACCCCGATGACAAAATCCCGCCCCTGCAGACTCAACCCACGCGCCAGCGTACTGCTCCCGCAATGCATACTCAGATCGGCGACCACCGGCACCTCGGCCAGCTGAGTCCGGTCCCCCATCGCCCGGATGAGGTCCAGGGCACTCCCCTCAAGACTCCGCGTAGCAGCGTCCTGCGGAATACGCGTGCGGGAACGGCGCTGAGGATCCTCGATCCAGATCCTGGGCAGCAACAGCCGCCAGTCCACCGGCAGCGCATCGTGGTCGGTGGCTAAAAAGGCCCCAATGCCTATCTGACAGTTGACCGATCGCCCGGTGCCCGGGATGAAACGCCGGTGGACACCACAAGAATGCTCCCCCCGCTTACGCAGTACCGCCACGTCGACAGTCCACGCACGAGGAACCGTGCATTGCTCCGCCCACCGCATCAGCTTCCGGCACACCGGCTCCCACGGCCAGGGGCTGGCATTGACGAACTGATGCAACGACTGCGCCGCCGTGGCCGAATCAGACAGGGACCGAGCAAGCCGGCGCACCGACTTCTTCCCGGGCGTACGCAGAAGTGCCACCAGGTAGGCATGGGCCCAACGGCGCTGGTCAGCACGCGGCAGATGGCCGAAAACCTGTTCCACGAAGTCGAAGGACGAGGCCCGCGGCCGTAGCGATCGAGACGTAAGCACAGCGCAACTCCCCTGTCGGCCTGGTGACGGGCGAACACCTGAAAAGAATAGCGGGCGCTCTCTTTTTTTCACCCCCCTCCATGTCCTGTCCGGTCCACTTCGAACGCGTTCGGCACACATGTCCGCCATAGGCATTCCGCCGTACTACTCAGCCAACTTCGGCTTGCCCCGACCCTCCGGGCCCACCAGTCTGATCCCTACGCAAAAGCCGGACAGATACGGAGAGTAGATGGCCAAGCAGGCGAGGGCGCTGCGCACTCGCACACTCCTGATTAAAGCCGCCGCTCACGCGTTCAACGCAGACGGCTTCCACGGCGCCTCCCTGTCGCGGATCTGCAAAACAGCCGACATCTCCATGGGCGCACTCACATTCCACTTCTCCAGCAAAGCCGCGCTCGCGGACGCCGTCGAAGAGGACGGCTGGAGCACCACCCGCACCGTCGTACAGCGCATCAACACGCAAACCGCACCCCCCCTCCAGAGCCTCACCGACCTCGTCACCGCACTCAGCCAGCTACTCGAAAGCGACCCACTTGTCCGCTGCGCCGTACGCCTGTCTCACGAACGCGCCCGCACCAACTGGACATATCTATGGCTCCCGGCGGCCACCCGCCTCACCCACGATGCCCACAGGAGCGGGCAACTCAACAGCACCACCCATCCGGAGGACGTCACCACCCTCATCACTCTCCTGCTCAACGGCACCCAACACCTCCACCTCACCGCCAACATCAACCCGTCCACGCTCTTCCAGCGCAGCTGGGACCTCGCTCTCAACGGCATCACGCCCCATGGGACCCCTTGTCCTCATACGCCGCGAGAAACGAGACGGGCGGCTGCGGCAGTCCGCGTCACCACCGGCCCCGAGCCCCGGCCGGTTGGGCAGCAGTCCCCCTGCCGAACCGGCGACTGTCAGCTCAATGAGGCAACCGGGGCGGCGGTTGAGTCCGACGCGGGCTGCTGAGAGGCCTGCGCGGTAGACGCATCCCACCGCGGCTGCCTGGAGTGGGAAGCGGCCGCGGGCCCGGCACCGCCCGTCGGATGCGGGTGGTGCCGGGCCCGGTCGCGTCGGCCGTGCGGACGACCCGGCGGATCCGGGCGTCGAAGACGCAGCAGGGGCGTGAGCCGTCCCAGGAGTCCTCCCACAGCCGCACGGTCGCCGGGTGCGTGTCGGGGCAGGTCCCGGTGACGTCGGGGTCGACGCCGGTGGGACGATGCTGCCGCTTCCCTGCGACCTGCCCCTCGATGCTGCCCCGACGGCCCCGGCAAACCTCGATCCCGCCCGGGCCGCTCCTGCTGGGCCGCGTGCCGTTGCAGGAGCGGCCGCCGTTCTGACAACGTCCGACCGTGCGTGTCACAAGCCGCGGTGGCCAGTCCCCTTGCCGGCGAGAGGCGGCCTGTGGCGGCCGCTTCGCCTTCCGCTGCGGCTTTTCAGGAGCAGCAGCGGCCTGAGCCGCCCGTGGCGGGCTGTCCGCCGAGGATGTCGTCGTCGTGCCCGGCGGCGATCCGAGCCCATTGCGCGGTCGGCCGTCCGTCCTTGCGGAACTGCTGGCCGAGGATCTCGTACGGCTGCGGCCAGCCTGGCGGGGAGTCCTCCCAGGTCTCCTGCCGTCCGTGGACGGTCATGTCGAGGATCCCGTAGGAGGGCGCCATGGGTTCGACGCCGCGGCCGATGGTCCAGTACGTCTCGTAGACGCGGTCGCCGTCGCGCAGGTAGCACGCCTTCATCCCGAAGTGGCGCCCGGCGACGAGCCGTTCGTGAGACTCGGCGGGTACGGAGTACCAGGGCATGTCCCAGCCCATGAAGCGTCGGTAGCGGTCGGACTCCTCGTAGGGGCCCTGGCAGAAGACGGCGAAGGTGACGTCACGCTGGTGCAGATAGGACAGTTCGCGGACCTGGCCGGTGAAGAAGGTACAGCCCTCACACTGGTCGGCTGCGGGGCGGCCGTCGTGCCACATGTGATACGAGACGAACAGTTGGGTGCGCCCCTCGAAGACGTCGAGCAGGGGGACGGCTCCGCGGCCTCCGACGAGCGGAGTCGATGGGTCCACTTCGGTCATGGGCAGCCGTCGCCGCGCGGCGGCGATCGCATCGCCCTCCCGGGTGTGCGCCTTCTCCCGGGCGCGCAGGGTGTCGATCGCGGCCAGCCACTCCGTGCGGGAGACGACCGGCGGCATGTTCAGTGCAGTCATGTCCGTACCGACCCGGCCGGCCGCAGAAACTCATCGCTCGGCCGATCAAGACCGCTGAACGGAAATGCGGACGGCTTCCGAGAGGGCGTTCAGCGTGAGCGCATCACGTGGTGCATCCCGATGTGTCTCTGGCCGGGTGGGCATCGCCCCGTCCGCCTCGCGCGCGGTGAGGCTGCCGGTCGGCGCGAGGTGGACCACGGCTTTCCCATGTCGGGGCCGCAGCGGCGGCGCGCCTGCGGCCACGGGGATGAATGCGTCGCCCGGTTCGGCACACCATGGCCCCAACGCGCCGCCAGTTGGGGCGACCGCGAGGACCCGGGCTCCTGCTCTGACCCGTGCGGCCGCGACCTGGCGGGCGCCGCGGCTGGCGCCGGCCGACGCCCGCGAGCGGTCCGGGCGAGCCGTTCGGTGGACAGGGGCGATCACTCTGCCCGCGCGCGCAGGAAGCTCCCGCAGACCGGAACGGGGCCCCGAAAAGAAGCGCACGGAGCAATCGGTGAGAAGCCATCACCCCCTGCGTTGCCAGACGATGACAGCGGCGCCGACGTTCTCGGCTCCACCAGCCCATCGGTACGTGACTGGAGGATGCCCGTGTTCGTGTCCGGCACAGGACGAGGAGCCCCTGGCCGCAGCAGGGCCCACCGGGGCTTCGAGCACCCGCTGGCCTTCTGGACGGGCACTCTCGCCTGCACCGCAGGTGTCCTGCTGCACCTGCCCATGTATGTGAGCGCCCGGAGCATGGGCTATCACATGAACGGCATGCGGCCCGACACACCGATGATCGTCGGGATGGTGCTGATCGGCGCAGGACTGCTCGCGGTGCTGTACGGCCTCGTGCCCCGCCACGCGAAGGAGATCCGGCGCAGTTCGGCGCGCATCCGGATCCACGCCCTCGACGACGCGCCGATCAGGGGCCAGCACGTGGCACTCCTGATCGTCCTGGCGATCGCCGTGACGATCGACGTGATGAAGCCGACCAGCCTGTCCTTCGTCGCACCCGGCGTCGCACAGGAGTACGGCCTGAAGTCGCCCATGAACCCGCACGGGCACATCCCCGTGTCCTGGCTGCCACTGGCCGGCATCACCGGCACGGTGATCGGCTCCCTGCTCTGGGGGTGGCTGGGAGACCGAATCGGGCGCCGGGCGTCCCTGCTCTTCGCCGGCATGCTCTTTGTGACCACCTCCATCTGCGGCGCAATGCCGGGGTTCTTCTGGAATCTGGTGATGTGCATGCTGATGGGCGTCGGCGCCGGCGGCATGCTGCCCATCACGTTCACCCTGCTCGCCGAGACCGTACCGGCCCGGCACCGAGGATGGCTGATGGTGCTCATCGGCGGCGACATCGCGGGCGCGTACGTCATCACGAGCTGGCTCGCCGCTGAGCTCACCCCGACCTACAGCTGGCGGATCCTCTGGCTGCTCGGCCTGCCGACCGGACTGCTCTTCATCGCCCTGAACCGGTGGATCCCCGAATCACCGCGGTTCCTCCTGGCCCGTGGCCGCCGCGAGGACGCCGAAGAAGTCCTCGCACGCTACGGCGCGGTCGCGAAGGAGAGCGACGAGCAGGAGAGCGCGGTCCGCGAAGCGGTCGAACGCGGCAGCTACCTGACACTGCTGCGCCGCCCTCTTCTGTGGCCCACCGTCGCGATCACCATCCTCGGCCTCGGCGCCGGTCTGATGACCTTCGGCTTCCAGCTATGGGTGCCCACCAACCTGCAGCATCTCGGCTACTCGGAAGTGAACTCGGACTACGTCGTCCGCAACAGCGCACTCATCGGCCTGCCCCTGACCGTGCTCGCCGCGTGGATGTACGGCGCCTGGGGCAGCCGGAAAACCCTCGTCACCGTGTCCGGCATCACGGGACTCACACTCATCGGCTTCATCCTGGCGGGCGATGCCCTGGCCGAGGACCACCTGCTGCTCTCCCTGCTCCTCGTGGTCCCCCTGTCCGGAGTCAGCTCCGTCGTGGCCGTGATGGCGGGCTACGCCGCCGAGGTGTACCCCACACTCGTGCGCTCCCGCGGCACAGGCCTCGCGGCCGGCATGACCAAGATCGGCGGCGTACTGATCCTCTCCCTCACCGTCGCAGCCGCGACCGTCCCCTCCATCGGCACGACCGCCGTCATCGGCGCCGTGCCCCTGCTCCTGGCGGCAGTGGTCTTTCTACGCGTCGGACCCGAGACCAAAGCCCGCGGACTCGAGGACATCCACCAGGAACTGATGTCCTCCCAGCCATGACGACGCCTCCAGACCCGACGAGAACAGACAGGCACACCCCTGGGGAAAGAAACCGGACACCCCGCAGACCGCGGCGGACGACACCACCGACACAACCGCCGCTGCCAGGCCCCTCAAGAACACCGACGCCCTGCTACGCCGATCCGCCCGACCAGCACCACGAGACACAGCAGAACACGCACGACCACCACACAGGCCACCGAGCCGAACCCCAACCCCGCACCCCAGCTTCCCGCCCCGAAAGCCCCTCACCAGAGGACTCCACTCACTCCCCCCGGGCGACCTGCCCGGCCACCACAGCAGCCACAGAGACGACCGCGCGACGCCCCTCAGGAGGCGGACTTTCGTGGCGGTGATCAGCTGCCCGCCCGCTGCCGCTCGGCCCTCCGCTCCGTCGACGACGACCAGTACACACGCCTGCGCGACGAGCCATGGAGGCTGCTGCCCTGCGGAGCGCGGCAGCCTTCCGATCGGCGAGGCTCAGGACACCGCCGCGTCCCGCGCCCGCCCCCCTCACGACCTCGGCAAGGCGACAAGGCCGGCACTGCGGCCCGCACCACTGCCCGACGACGCCCGCTCACCTCCCCACGGCCCGCGAGGTCACGGGCCGCACACCCCTCACGTTCTTCCTTCCGGGCCGTTGCTGGCGCCACTCGCGCGGCGCACGGACCCGGGCACCAGAGGCAGCCCCGGCACATCCCCGCCGAGTACGGCGCGGTCTGCACCCGCGCCTACGCCACGCCCCTGGCCGAGAGCGCCTGGCCGGGCGGCGCGCCGGCCCGGCCTCGGGCGGCCACGATCGGCGACACCATCCACCGGCCCGAGACCGACAGACAGGGCGACGGCGAGCCGGCGCGGCGAGCACCACCGGCTGCGGAACCGAGGACCCTCCCCTTTGCGATTGCTCCCGACTCCGAAGAAGGCCCCTCCCCATGACCGAGGCCCATCAACCCGACTCCCTCCCCCCACCCCCCTACCGCACCGCCCGCATCAACATGACCAGCCATGCACGGCAACACCCGGCGGACACGGACCTTCCCGTACCCGCCTGCCTGGGCTGGACCGTGCGCGACCTGCTCGGCCATCTGTTCCAGATCTACCAGACAGTCACCACCCACGATCTGGGCGATACTCCCGGCCTCCCACCGCCCCGGCAAGACCAGCCCACTGCACAACCCCCCAGCACGCCGAACGGCCCCCCATACACACAAGCCACCCCCACCACCACGACCGCGCACACCGCATCCGCGGCGGTGCACCGCCCCGGGAAACGGCCCAGGCCGGCGAGATCCGGCAGGAACCCCTCGGATGCCGGGGAGGCCTCCGACACCGGGCCGCCCACCACGGCCGCCCCCTCCCCGCAACCCGCAGAACACCTCGCCATCGCCGACACCGACCAACACCATGGACGAAGAGGGCGAAAGAGCCAGAAGTGACAACCGTCCGCGGTGCCGTCGCCACCCACAGGGAGATGCACGACACCGTTGCGGCCCTCCCCGGCCTTCCGCGGTACAACAGATACGCCAAGAGCCGGCCGCCCAAGCCCCCACACCCCCCGGGCCCGTGAGACCACGACCCCACGCACCAGCCGCCACGGCTGTCGAAGATTCCCCCTGCGCTCCTCCACCGCGGCGCGCAGGACTGCCCCCCAGCCCCGAAGACAGACCAGCCCAGCCAAGCCCAGGCCCACCGGTTCCAGGACAGCAGACACCAGTTGAGCGCTGCCGCCACGAAGACTTACCCACGCGGCTGACCCTTGGCACCATCAGCAGCTGACGGCCGGTCCACGTCCCCCACGAACACCTCGCCCAGGCCAATCAACGCCAGCAACAGCCCCAACCGTGGCCCGACACCTCGCAGCACCAGGGCCCGGCCGGCGCGCTGCGCGGTCAACCGCAAGCGGGAGAGGTGCTCAAGGTCGACCGCCCGCGGCTGCTCCACAGCAGACACATCACAGACGACGACCCCCGCCTCTGGGCGGGCCGTGAGCAGCGCGGCCAGCTGATCGGCCAGAAACACCCCCGCGCCCAACGCAAGCGGCCCCAGGCCGAACTCCACGGATTCCATGCACACCAAGACCTCCGGGAAGCCCCGAACTGATCGACACTCACCGATGGCCGAGCCTGCCCGGGCATCCCGCGCGAGCGGGAGCGGCCGGATGCGACGGGGGCGCACACGAGGCGGCGGTGGCCTTCGGCGCCGGGGCACCGCCTGGCCATGAAGGCGCACGGACTGCGCCGGCGGTCGTCGTGGACTCCTCCCCCCTGCCCGGGACTTCCCAGCCGCTTTCGGCGCAGCCGGCCATCCGGCAGTGCGCGTCCAGAGCACCCCGCAGGCGCCGCCGGGCCTCCCCCGGCCCCCCTCGACCCGCGGAGCACCAGGACAGCCTCGTTCACACCGGTGGCTTCGCGCCCACTGCCACCGAGCGTGGCCCAGGCAGGATTGCGGCGAAGCTGTACACAGCCACCCCCCGGGCGCCCGTGGTGCGAGGAGTGGGAGACAGAAGAAGATGCCACCCTCACGGGGACACTGCCGGAAGCCCTCGCCTTGTGCTGCCGAGCACGTGAGCGGCACCTGCTGCCACCGCCCTGAAGCCGTGCCGGGAGCGCCAGGAGAGGACGGACCAGCGGGAGTGGGCGCAGAGCAGTGAGCCGGTGCTGAGCCAGGAGGCGGTGGAGAGCAGGCAGAGGGCGGAACCGATGGCTCCCGCGGACAGGACGCTGCCGACCGATCCGACGGACAGGACGCTGCCCACAGAGCCGACGGAAAGGACGGATCCCACGGAGCCGATGGACAGGATCGAGTCCTTCGACCCGAGACAGAGGAAGGATCCGCTGGGGTGTGGTCTGGTCATACGACCATCGTGCCAGCCCTAGGGGGCGGGTGGACTCGTGTGACTTGGCGCAGTGGTCGCGGGCTTCGACAACAGCACGGTGGAAGGAACGGGCGGCGATCACGCCGGCGGATTGGGCGGTGCACGACAAAATCGGGGCGACGCCGGTGGTCCGAGGACGCCTGCCGCAGGCCGCCGCCCGGCATCGGCCAGCGGCTGTTCCCGAAGGCCCCGGGCGGCCGGGTGCCGCCGGGGCCTTCGGTGCTGCCGTCGGGCAAAGGCTCGGCAAAGGCCGGTTGTCGGCGGTCGACGGCCCGGCCGCGGACGGCGCGCTGTGGTGCGGCGAGGGAGCCGGGAGACAGGTGAGGAGGGCGTCGGAGGGGTGGAACCGGGTTGCGAGCAGGGGCGCGAAGAGGCCGTAGCCGAGCCAGTCGCGAAGGGCTCGGTGAAGTCGCCGGCGACGGTGGCAATGACGGCGCGGCAGTGCGCCTGGTTCGCAGTGTGCGAGGTGGCGGAGGGGGATGGCCGTGTCGGGGCGGTCGGTCATCAGTCCCCTGATGCCCGGGAGGTCGCCGGCGATCTCGATGTGCGGCACCGGAGTGTCCTTTGGTGGTCAGTGGGGTGCGGACCCTTCATCGTGGGCAGGCGCGAAATGACTCGGCCGACTTCGTTCGTGCGGCGCTGCTCTGGTCGTTCAGTGCCGCCAAGCGGGCATGCCTACCGGGGGCCTTCCACCGGCGGTGCGTGCCGGCGGTCCCGGCCGGGCCCTGGCGCCGCCGGCGGCAGGCGATCGATCTCACCTGGGAGCTCGCGCCAGGTGGTGCGGCGGGCCGGGGTGCCGGTGCCGGTGGCCTCTGCGACGGCTCTTCCGGCCACCGGCGGACTCCCCTGCCATCCTCGCTTTTGACCCTCAAGTAGGCTGCGCATGTGGGGAGTTGCCGTGCGGGCTTGCGGGTGTGGACCATGAGGCACCCGCCTGTTGCCCAGGGAAGAAGGACGTGCTGGTGCCCCACATCGAGATCAGAAACGCTCTGCCCGGGATCAGCGGGCTGTTCGTCCAGCGCCCGGACACCGCCGTGGTGCTGTCGGAGCTCGCCGAGACGCTCCTACGCAGTGGCCCGTCACCGCTCAGCAGGGGCGAGCGGGAGCTGATCGCCGCCTATGTGTCGAACCTGAACCGCACGCCCTTCTGTGCCGGTTCGCACAGCGCTTTCGCCGCCGCACAGCTGGAGGGCGGCGCCGAGCTGGTCGCGGCCGTGTTCACCGACGTCGACACGGCCCCGATCACTTCGCTGCTCCGAGCGCTGCTGAGGGTGGCCGGCGAGGTGCAGGCGAAAGCGGCCCCCGTGTCTCACGAGGCTGTCGCCGCGGCCCGCGCCGAAGGCGCGACGGACACCCATATCCACGACACGGTCCTGATCGCGGCCGCGTTCGCCATGTTCAACCGGTACGTGAACGGGCTTGACACCGCCGTCCCGGCCGACCCGTCCTTCTACGACGTGACGGCCGAAAGAATCGTCAACCACGGGTACGGCGCCGCGCGCTGACACCGCAACCGTGCGCGCTGCCCGACCCAGGAGGGCACCACGGCCCGGCCTCCCGCACACGTTCCCGATCAGGGTGGCAGGACCGCCCTGGTCACCGGCGTCCGGCATCGGCCTGTGGACGGCCCGGTTCCTGGCGGCAGGCGGGGCGCATGTGGAGCCCGCCTGCCGCAGCGTGGAGCGGGGCCGGGCCGCGGCCTCGCGCATCGACGCCAGCACGGAGGGCATCCGGCTCCCCCTGGCCTCGCTCGCCTTTGCGCGTGAGGCAGCGCTGCAGGCGTGGCCGGCACAGACGTCCGGACCTGCCGACCACACAACGCCGGGGTGATCTTCCCGCCCTACCGGCGCACCCAGGACGGCTTCGAGGCTCCCCTCGGCGGGCCCCCCCGGCCACTTGGCGCTGACAAGGCTGCTGCTCGACCTGGACGGCCCCGGTACCCGACTCCAAGGGCCGTCACCGTCTCGGCCCCCGCGCGCACCGGGCAGGCATCGGCGGACCCGGCCGGGAGCCGATTGGCGCTGACAAGGCTGCTGCTCGACCTCGACGGCCCCGGTACCCGACCCCAAGGGCCGTCACCGTCTGGGCCCCCGCGCGCACCGGGCAGACATCGGCGGACCCGGCCGGGAGCCGAAGCAGGCCGCGACCAGGCCGCGGTCGGTGACGGCATACGGGCGGCCCAAGCCGGCAACCTGGGGCCTGCCCGGCGGTTCGAGAGCCGCGGGACACCGATGCCCGCGGCTCTCGAGCCGGGCGGCGCACCACGCGGTCGGTACAGGCCCGGCTGTGGGACCAGCCGGAGGAACTGACCGGGCAGCGGTACGCGTTCGCGCCCGCCCCGGAGCCGGAGAAGCCGGCCGCGGCTGCCGGCTCCGGACACGGCAGCCCTCGGCTGACCGCCGCAGGCCGGGCCAGGACCCCCCTGCCGACGCCGGCGCGGGTACCGGCACACGGGAGCGGTTGCGACCGCTCGCGGCCCGGGCGCGGATCACAGGGACTTCGACGGGCTGCTGCACGCCGGTCCAGGTGCTTGCCGGTGGACGCAGCCGACGGTGTGCCGGACACAGACCGGCCGCTTGCGCCGTGGCCGGGAACCGCAGCGGGCGGCGGTTGGGGGCCGGTTCGGGGGACGAGGAGCCGCCGCTGCGGTGACGGTGGGGGCGCGGGCGGGGCCGTGCGGGGCGGCGCGGGGCGGTGCGGGGCGGGGCGGTGCGGGGCGGGGCGACTTCACGAAGTGTGTGCGGGTTCTTCTTCCACCGTGCTCGCCTGGGGCCCGGACCGCCACCGCCAGTGCCTACGGGCCTAGTTTGGCATTCGACCTCGACCCCTTGCCCGAAAGGCGACATCTCATGGCGCAGTCAAAACCGCGGCCTGCCGCCTCCCCCTCCCGAGCGCGGCCGGCCGCGGACAGCGGTCCGGCGTCGTCCTCGTTCTTCTTCAATGGCCATGCGCCGCGCCGCCGTGCGCTGGTCGGCGTGGCCGCCGCTCTCATAGGTTTCGCCCTGACGGTGGTGTGGTCCGCACAGTTCGTGGACCGGACCATCGGTGACAACGTCGCGGACACCCTCCTCGGGCATGCCGCCAAGGGCACGCCCATCGCGGGTGTGCTGGCGGGGCTGGCGTTCGCGCTGGCCACCGGGGTCGCGGGTACGTTCACCGCGTGCAACGTGGCCGTCTTCAGCGCGGTAGCGCCGCTGACCGGCGGCCCCGCCGCCTCCCGGCGGGGCCGGATGGCCGCCGCGCTGAGCCCGCTGAGCCGGCTCGCCGTCGGTGCCGTCGTCGTGTCCGCCCTGTACGGGGCGGTGGCGTCCCTCGCCGGCACGGGCATGGCGCAGTTCGACGACAGCCAAAGCGGCGGCCTCTCCGGACGTCTGGTGCAGGCGATGGTGGTCTTCGGGCTGATCGGCCTGCTGATGACGTATCTGGGCCTGGCCGCCCTGGGCGTGGTACGTGATCCGCTGGCCCGGCTGTCGCGGCGGTTCCCGGGCGCGCCGATGTACTTCATGGGCGGCCTGATCGGCGCCTTTGTCATCGGCCGCCCCTTCCCGCTGTTCCGCCAACTGTTCCGGGACGCCGCCCAGAGCCACAACCCGCTATACGGGGCGGCCGCGTTCGGTCTTCAGTCGATCGGCAACATCACCGTCATGTCGGTGCTGTTCCTGCTGATGGCCGGCCTGTTCGGGGAACGGCTGCACCGGTGGACGGCGCAGCGGCCCAGCCGCACGTCGGCCCTGACGGCAACCGGCTTCCTGGCGGCAGGCGTGTTCCTCATCCTGTACTGGGACGTACGGATCCTGGCCGTCCGGCAGCTGATCTGGTACCCGATGGCGCCCTGGGCGGCCTGAACCCCACCCATGACACGGAAAGACCCAACCAGAAAACCTCCAACCGGGCCACACACGCCAAAAGAGACGCCACCCAGCCACCCCACAAACGCCGAACACGACAGCCCCCACCAGCACACCGCCGGCAAGACCGTGCACAGCACGCCCACCAGGCGCGCGCACGGCGGGCCCGCGAAGCTCCTCAAGCCACTGCAAGCGCACGACGCCCGCCCCCGTGGAAGCCCTTCGCCGAACCCCCGGGCACGACGCCGTGTCAGAGCCGCACAGACCCGCCCCGGGCACCCGGACGCCGAAAAGCAGACCGGCTGTCAGGGCCGGCCCGGAAACTGCTGAAGTTCCCCACCCCCCGCGACCCCGCACAACCGGCCGCGCAAAATCGACCCCCGCGTCCTCAACCCCGAACACGCCCACCGGCGGCCCGGCATCAAAACCGCCACCCCCTACCACCCACACCACAGCGACCCGCGCACGCCCCTCACCAACCGGGTGCCCGGCATCAAGGACCAAGCCACGAAACCCGAGGCGGTGACCCACCTCCCCCACCGCCTTCCCGCCAGGACAATGGGCCGCCGACGCCCCAAGGGCCTACGCCCGCGGCAGCATGGATTTCGAGCGCGTGGCGCAGCTCGACGCCCTGGGCATGGTCTGGTCGCACGAAAACGTCGCCCGGGAAGGAAGGACTCGCCGCCGCCCGCGGACGGGCGCAAAAGCACGGGCACCTCCTGGCCCCGGCGGACGCCACCTACGCCGGGGTATCGCGTAGGGCTGTTTCTCAACAACGCACGCGCCGCCGCCCGGCGAGCGGCGGCGGACAATCTTTCCCGAGGTGCCGGTGTACTGCCGACCCCCCGGCCGAGGGCGCCGCCAGTAGATGCCGCAGGCCTGCCGGGTCGCGGCGGCCGGCCCACTCGGCCAACTGCCAGCTGTTCTTGCGTCCCACCGGCGCCAGCAGACCGCGGACGTAGTCCCGCATCCGCCGACGCAGATCCACCCGGGGAAACTCTGTCCTCAGTGTGGCTTCGTTCGACCGGAGAACACGACCCAGCGATTCAGTGTGCCAGCGCGTTGTTCACAGCCACTGCAGGGTCGTAGCCCGGCGCGGTAAGTGACCTTCTTGACCACGTCGCCCAGGCCGAGTTCGTTGTCGATGAAACCAGGCAGCCGAACCCGCAGCGGCCTATGCGTCGCATCATGTCGACTAGCTCCGCCATCCACCATGTTGTCCACCTCCGTCCTTCGCCCGGTCGCTTCCTCGTTACATCACTGCCTGGATAGACGTGCTGCGACAAAAAAGGCTTTACCGTGAATGATTGGCGGTTCGGTTGTTGTTGTGCTGCCCACCAAGATCGGCGATTGGCTCGTCAGTCACTCCCTCTCGTGGTGAATGATACGTCAACAGTTGCTCATTTGCATAGATCGCGCCAAGTTGCAGCCAGCGCATCACCGCAGGACAATTATTGCACGGCTTCTCGCCAAGGGAGATGGTGCAGAGATGGCGAAACTGAATCTAAATACGCTGCAATGCCACGACACGACCAGCGGCCCCGGCTCCGACGATGTGTACATTCAGGTAGACGGTGGCAATATTTACCCGGATGGCGCTTACGGACACTACCACAATTTCGACGCCGGGGACTCGGCGGAGCTCAAAAAGTCAGTTTCCTTCACGGATAAGGCGAAGGTGGTCGTGAAGGATTACGACAGCACCAGCCCAGACGACCTCATCGGTTCATTTTGGGTCTCCGTTAGTCAGGTGGGCGACGGAGAGTTGGCAGAGAGCATGAACGGCGACGGATCGGACTACGACCTCTACTACGAGGTTACGAACTAGTAGCATCACCTCGAAAGTCGGCTCCGGAGGTCGCTTCCGGAGTCGCTCTCATCCGCGAACAATTGTCGTTCTCAGTCAGGTGCAGCTCAGCTTTCCTGTGGTCGGGTTGAATTTGGCTTTCTGTCCCTGAGCGCAGCATTTCCCCTTGTCGCAGTGTTTTCCCTGGAAGCAGTCCGCGTTCTTTTCGCAGCAGTCGCCGGGCGGGCAGCACTCCCCACGGAAGCAGGAGTGACCGAGTGGGCAACACTGCTCCACAATGTACGGTTCAGGATCGTCGTCCGGTCCCGATGGCGGCCACACGCGCACTTTGCACGCGACCCGTCCCTGGGGGCAGCAATCCTGCGTCGCTGTGTTGTACCGGTCCTGGGGGCAGCAACCCGTTGGCGTACAACGCTCCCCCTCGCAGCAACGCCTGCCATTGCAGAGAACACCGGGCTTGCAGCACTTGCCGCTTAGGCATGTCTCCCCTGATGCACAGCATCCTGCGCCACAGGCGACGCGGCCCTCAGTACAAATGATTCCGTCTGAGCAGGTGGTCCCTGGGCCTGGCGTGTAACACACGCCGTCGCAGCATTTCTGGTCGGGTGGACAGCACTTGCTCGGACCGACAAACCCCGTCGGATTACAGCATGCGTGCCCGGGTTCACAGCACTTGCCTTCCCCACAGCATTCCCATCCGGGCGAACAGCAGCCGATGACCTGGCGCGCTGACGGGTACTCGTAGCCATAGCAGCAGGTGGCTCCGTAGGGGCAGCAGCGGCGCTGCGGGCCGAACAAGCAGAGTTCTCCCAGACAAGGTGGAGGCCCGGTGCACTTATTATGGCATTGCGCCTGACATTCGAGCTTCTCCACCGGGTCCTGCGGGTCACATTCCGTCATGCAGTCGTCGTAGCAGCTGCCGGCCAGAGAGACGTTAGAGCCGGGGCCCAGCCGGGGGACTGATCGATACGAGCCGCTCGTATGGTACAGAGAGGCCTGCGCCGTAGCCGTGGGGGCTGGCATGTCAACCGACCTCCTCCTGCCGTCACCGGTCGTAATACGGAGACAGCTTGGTGACGAGGAAGGGGAACTCTTCCGTTACATCCACTCGGACAAAGTACTTCTCTGTCACGTCGGTTGTCCGGTTAGTGTAGGAGAGCACCACGTCTTGAATGGTCCGGCTGCCGCTGAGCCGCGATGGCCGCGTCTCAATGGCTGTCAGGGCGAGTCCCGATGCGAAGGCATGAGCGGTGTGTGCGTAGATTTGGGCGTACCGCACCGCGCAGTAATTAAGAGCACGATGCTCATCGGACGAGCCGGCGTTGTCGGCGATCTGTATCAACCGCTCGAAGAGCTCCCGAGAGGCCGACCGGAACGACTCCTCGTCGAGATCGTCCGGTTTGGGCAGACCCGCGACGAGCGCGTCTGTGTCGAACGCGTAGACCTGATCGAACGACACCAGGGGAAGCATGAGACCGTTGCAGAGGTCGGGCGGGGCGAGTGGGCCTCGTAAGCCGATCACCACATGCAGATCACTTGCCCGTGGTGACGCACCGACCGCGTCAACGAGCAGGTCATAGTCCGCGGTATCGCGCGGTCGCAGGATGTAGGTGTCAATCCCCTGGATCGCCAGTATGTAACACAGATGCTTGGCGAGGTAACGACTCCTAGGATCTGACAGAATGGCGTGCATAGCCTGCCTGTCCGTCAGGTTGGCTGTCTCGGCGCGACCAGTAGCTTGTGCGAACTCCTTCTCTATCCCGAGGCTAGGTATGCGGGGATCAAGCCGACCCACCGCATAGACGAACGGAGGGTACCCTCCGAAAGGGCCCGCAGGGACGGCCCGACCGCAACCACCGCAGCCACATGGTGGCTTGTCGTGGGGCTGCACGGATTCGGCGCCCTTCGACGAAGCAAGGTACAGATCAGGATCGGATATCTCGCCAGTGGCTTCGCTACGCGTTGCACGCTCGACCGATGAATCGGGCGCATCGGGGGCCGGCTCCGCGGCGGATACCGTGGGTTCTTCCATGAGCTCGGTGCTCCTTTGCTGTTCGGTGCTGAAACCAGCACGGCATCAGCTTCGTGGTGCGAGCAGCGATACAAATGCACGCCAGGCGTTCATCAGGGGCGGCACAACCGATGTGCGACGCGACGGGCCCCCGTTCAATGCGCAGATCAGTTCCTCAGGCGCGGCTTTCGGAAGCTCGGACCAGATGAGAGCCACAGCACCGGTGACGACGGCTGCCGCCGCGCTGGTACCGCCGAACGGTCGGATCCTTCCGTGCTGGCCGAGGCTCATTAAACCGTCCGCCACAACGCCGATGCCTCGCTGGCCGATGGACCGTCCCACATTGGTCATCCGCCCCGGCCAGCCCTCCAGGTTGTAGCTCACGACTGGCAGGACCGACCGGTGACGCGTCACGACCGTGCCGTCGATCGCGCCCTCGTTGCCGGCTGCAGCCACCACGATCACACCACGAGCAGCCATGTAGTCGAGCGCGTCCTGCACAGCGCGGTGTCCCTCGGACGTACCGGTCGCCAGCGTAAGGCTCATGTTCACGATGTGTGTGCCGGCGTCTGCAAGCTTCACCAGCGCCTCAGCCAGTTCTGTCCCCGTGGCGGCACCGGCGGAACGAGCAGGGGGGGAACGGAAGACAGACCGGATGACCAGCGTGACTCCGGGGCAGATTCCCAAAGCACCTGACTTGCGCCCCGCCACTAGTACGCCTGCAGTGGAGGTGGCATGCACAGCGGCGGCATCATCCGCTTCGAGTACTGCCACATCCCGTGGACAGAACCACTCGATCCTTGCGTTGGAAAGCCCTGGATGGCTGACCATGACCGGCCCGTCTACGAGACCTATTCGTAGATCGGACGCACCTGTGCTTCTCGCCATGAGAGGAGAGAGTGACACCAGGGAAAGAGGGAGTCCTTGATGCATCGACATCAGAGATCACGACCCCGCGACTGCACCCACCCCCCTGCGTAACTTTAGATTACCCCGCGGTGGCTACGGCTGCACGCTCAGCCGCAGATCCCACGGTTTTTGCGGGTGACGGCGATGATGCGACTGTCACCCGGGCCGAGGGCCGCCACTAGGGTCCGTCTTCAAACGGATCTTGCCCAGAGCAGGAATGAGGCAAGGGAGACCGCTGCCTCATAGGGGAGGTGGCGGTCTTGTCATATCGGGTAGCGATGCCGCGAAAGCTCTTGAGCCGGTTGAAGCAGCGTTCGACGCTGTTGCGCCGGCGGCAGATCTCCCGGTCGAACCGCGGCGGGCGACCGCCGTCACGGCCCCGGTTGCGGCAGCCAGTCGATGTCTCCGGCCTCATCCGCCCGGGCCTGCATCTGCTGCAGAGCCCAGGTGAAGATGCCGTCGAGGGCGTAGCGGCGGAAGCGGGTGTAGACCGTCTTCCACGGACCGTAGCGTTCTGGCAGGTCACGCCAGGAGATCCCCGTCCGGATCTTGTAGACCGATGCCGTCCCGCCACGTGCGAGCAGGCCCTCGACGCGCTCCGAAACCAAGGCCGCCGTGCGTGCACTGTCGGCCGGACACGGCTCTGGGCATCGTGTCCTGTCGTCGGCGGCCAGATCGTCTCCACCGCTTCGGGCAGGCCCTTGAGCCCGTCGCAGACCAGCATCAGCACGTCGGCGACGCCGCGGTTCTTCATCTCGGTGAGGATGCGCGGCCAGTGCTTGACACCTTCGCCGCCGTCCCCGGCACACAGCCCGAGGATCTCCCGCCGGCCCTCGGCCGTGACGGCCAGAGCGACATGGACAGGCCGGTTGGCGACCGCGCCGTCGCGGATCTTCACGTGGATGGCGTCGATGAAGACGACCGGATAGACCGGGTCGAGGGGCCTGCTCTGCCACTCGGCCATGCCCTCGAGGACCTTGTCGGTGATGATGGAGATGGTCTGCCGGGAGACCTCGGCTGGGCAGACCGGCGTGCAGCCAGCCGGTGCCGGGCGATGCGGAAGACCTCTACCCGGGCGCATCGTCAGTCATGTCAGGGCGCCCGTCCAGCTGAATGGTCAGGAAGGTGGCCTCTTCCGCCTCGGGGTGGTATTGCAGCCACTGGTTGGTGTAGCCGGCCGCTCGGCGGATCTCCTGTTTGGTGAGGCCGGGGTGCTCAAGTAGCGCGCGGAGGGTGAAGTGAGCCTCGGCCGTGATCACATGGTTGTCCAGCCAGCGGAACGCGAATGCGACGGCTTGCCGCATTTGGCTCTCGTCCGGTTCAGGCCGGGCCAGCAGCTGACACAGGACGACGCCGGCTTCCAATAGCTCACTGTTGCGCCATAGCCAGCCCATCGCCTTGCGCGAGACCAACTCCTGCACTTTCGCCGTCAGGTCGGTCCGCCGGAGCAGCGGACCCAGCACGTGGCTTGCTTCGCGACGCCATCCATGGGTCTCGACCCATCGCAGCGCCACGGAGACGAGGGGCCCACCACCGGCAGCGGGCAGGTTCGATAGGCCATACCGGAGCACGTTGTGGGCGTTGGCGTCGTCTCCGAACCTTTCCAGCCAGGGTCCTGCGACCTTCTGCCAGTTGGGCACCATGGCATTGGTCCAGGGTGGCCCCGAGCAGAGCACGTCGAGGGCGTAACCGCCGGTATGGGCATCCAGACGTATGACGTCGCCAAGGGCCTGGGCGTGATCGGCGAACCACTCGTCGAGGACCACGGAAAGGGCTGCCGCGCGGTTGTCCAGGGCCAGGTCGTTCACGAGCCGGGCGAGGGCGGTGGTGTAGCGGCCGATAGTACGCGCACTAGTCAGGCAGCCGGCGAGGAGGGCACGCGTGCCTTCGTGGTTCGCAGTGCGGCCACGTGCCGGCAGGAGGACGGACTCGACGAGCTGGTCGCAGACTACGTTGTGGACGGTGTTCAGGAGGCCGCTGTCCCCCTCGTATTCCAGCCAGCCGGAGTCGATGAGGGTGTTCACTACGCCATCAGCGGGCGGCGACCCGCCCGACGTTCGGGCCAGCGCAGCGTTGGCTGCCGCGATCACATCGGCCTTCTGCTGGGGACAGGCCGCCGCGGCGGCGGCGGCAGGCACCAGCCAGTCCGCGGCGGTGACCTCGTCAAAGGCGGTTCTGTGGGGGTCGTCGACGGGAAGGTCGTCCCCCTCAAGCCGGCCTCTCGCCCAGCTCCAGAGGGTGCCTCCAGTACGCAGCCTGATCATGTCGGGGATCGAGAGCCCCTGGACGGCCCGGTGCTCCAACTCCCGGGCCATCAGCACGGCGATGGTGGGGCGATAACCGACCATTTCCCGGCTTCGTTTCATGCCGAGGCGCGCCACCAGAGTGGGGGCCATAGTGGCCACCGCGTGGTCGGCGATCAACCGCTGGAAGTCGTCGTCCTGCCGCAGTTCGACCTCGTCGAACAAGTCATGGAGCTGGATGTGGCGCGCCTTGCGCAGCCAGCCGGGGCGCACGCAGGCGAGCAGGGCCACCTGGATGTTCCTACGGCGGGCTTCGGGCAGGAGTAGGTGATGCAGTGCGGTCAGGTCGAGCTGGGCGCCGTTGCTCTCGTCGTCCACGAGGTGCTCGTTGAGATGGTGGATCACAACCAAGACGGGGCTCTTCTCCGCCAAAACCGCGGGGGTCAACCGCATGGTGAGAGACGATCCTTGATTGCGGCAGACGTGGAACACCCGCCAGCCCTCGCGCAGCGCCATCCAGCCCACCTCGAGGCCGGTCCGCGTCTTACCCGCGCCTGCCGCGCCGACCAGCAGCACCCCACGGTCGTCGACGTCCCGCAGGCGGCAGAAGAGCCCATGGGGTTCCGAGGGATGGCTCGGACCGGGAGACACGAAGGGAAGGTGCTCAGGGGTAAGGCTCTTCTGGTAGCCGGCCAACCCCTGCACGAAAGTGTGTTGGCCGATGACCATGGCCAGTGGGTCCGGGACGGGTCGCCCCAACAGATCTATCGGGGCCATGTTGACGGGGCGGGCCGGAGGGCCGGTGAACGCACGGTTGCGGGCCAGGGGGATCTTGTGGCCGTCGCCCCGCGTGGCCATCCGGGGCACGGGAACGGGCAGATCGTGCACGATGCGTTCCGCGAGCCGGGCTCGGACGGCTGCGAAGACGTCGGCCGTGCTGAGGTGGCTCTGCTCATTACCTCGGCGACCGTCTGACAGCACGCCCCTCAGCCCGTCCCGGAGCACCTCAACAAGGGCCAGCGTGAAGACGCTGCCCTCCGCGAGGCAGAGAGACTGCTGGGTTTCCGCGGCCGAGGTGAGGACGCAGGCCCCCTCGATGGCGAGCGGATCGGCCTCCCTCGTGTGCCGTCGACCTCAACCATGGTGGCGCCGCCCTGCTGATCGGCCTGCTCACCGCCCACGATCAGTCTGTCGCCTACCTCACCGGCCTGGCAGTGCACCGGGCCTCGGCCACCTACCGGGGTGAGGGAACGCGAGGCGAGGTACTGCACAGAGTTGTAGGGCACGATTAGGAGCCCGTTGCTCTCACGGACCCGCTCTGCGTCGATGGCGAGAGGCGGCTCGTCATCGCGCTGGCTGCGGGCGAGAAACGCCACCGCGAGTTGCAGGGCTTCGTCCTGTTCCATCGTCCGTCTCCAGTCCGTCCGCTCGAAGAAGGCACCCTAACCGGTCTGGGATGATCTTGGTGTGGCTGGTGTGATCGCGGCGTCGGAGCCGTCTTGGATAGCCCCGTTCACCGGGTTGAGCCTGCGACAGTTCGGCAAGCTGGTGACGGTTCTGCGGCGCCAGGGTGCGGACGCGGTCCGCAAGGGTCGGCCGTGGAGCCTTCCCCTGGAAGACCGCGCTCTGCTGGTCGCGGCGTACTGGCGCACGAACCGCGACGGGGCGTGGGTTGCCGAACTCACGGGCAAGCTGCTGGACGGCTGACCGAAGGGCATGCGGCTGATCGTCCGAAAAGAACGACGGCATCCCGGAGCCCAGTTGAGAATCACGGACGCGCACGGCATGCGGATCACCTGCTTCGCAACCAGCACCCCTGACCTGCCGATCGCAGCGCTTGAACTCCGGCACCGGCTGCGGGCCCGGGCAGAGGACCGGATCCGGGCCGCCCGGTCCACCGGCCTACGCAACCTGCCCCTCCACCACACCGCGCAGAACAAGGTCTGGCTGGAGATCGTCCAGATCGCTCTCGACCTGCTGGCTTGGATACCCATGCTCGCCCTGACCGGCAAAGCCCGACTCTGGGAACCCCGCCGCCTGCGATTTTCGCCTGCTCTCCGCGGCCGGACAGCTCGTCACCACCGGCCGGCGCAGAATTCTCCGCCTCACCAAGCACTGGCCCTGGACAGGCGAGATCACAGGCGCCCTCGAACGACTCGCGCTCCTGCCCAACCCGGGCTGACCAGCACACTCCCCGTCCCAACGACAGCACCACCCGACCCCCGGGCAGTGGAACCCGGCGCCCACCCGACGCGACAGCCGGGCCACCGGCCTGCCCACCACCCGCCCCGGAAAACGAAAAGGCCCGCCGACTCCGTCGACGGACCCTCACGAAAGATCGAGGCTAACAGAGTGCTCGGACGCGCCGGTACAGGATGAGGCAGACCGCCAACTGCAGGAAGCCGTCGTGGATGGCGTCCCGGCGCTCCCAACGGGCCCTCAGGTGCCGGAAACCATGCAGCCACGACAGGCCACGTTCGACCACCCACCGGCGGACGCCCAGGCCCGAGCCGTGGGGTTGCCCCCGGCGGGCGATGACCGGGGTGATTGCTCAGGGTGCGGACCTTGCTGCGGTAGCGGTCGTGGTCGTAGCCGCGGTCGGCATACAGCCGACGCGGCCGGAACCGGGGACGTCCGCGGCGGCCGCGGACCGTGGGAATCGCCTTGAGCAGCGGCATCAGCTGGGTGACGTCGTTGCGATTGCCGCCGGTGAGCGAGACCGCGAGCGGAGTTCCGCGCGCATCGGTGATCAGGTGGTGTTTCGAGCCCGGCCGTGCGCGGTCGACCGGGCTCGGGCCGGTTTTGGGCCACCCCGCAGGGCCCGCACGTGGGAGGCGTCGATGGCAGCGCGGGAGAAGTCCAGCTGGTCCGCGCCACGCAACTTCGCCAGCAGGATCTCCCGCAGCCTCTGCCAGACGCCGGCCTCGTTCCAGTCCCGCAGCCGACGCCAGCAGGTCATGCCCGAGCCGAAGCCCAGCTCCTGCGGCAGCCACTCCCACTGGATGTCGGTTGCCAGCACGAACAGGATGCCCTGCAGGGCCTTGCGGTCGTCCAGTCGCTTGCGGCCCGGATGGTCGGGGGGCGGCGCTCGACCACTGGCAGCAGCGGCTCGATCAGCGCCCACAGGTCGTCGCCGATTTCCCAGGGCTTGGGGCGGGACATCGTGCACCTCCCCGGCCAGGACGGATCCGGACCAGCACATCCGAGATAGCGCGAATACCCTATTTTGCTAGAACCTCTCAGACGAGGTCGAACCGGTCGAGATTCATCACCTTGTTCCACGCTGCCACGAAGTCACGTACGAACTTCTCTCCCACATCCTGGGACGCGTAGACCTCCGAGACGGCTCGGAGCTGGGAGTGCGCACCGAAGATCAGGTCGACGGCGGTGGCGGTCCACTTGACCTCGCCGGTGGCGCGATCCCGGCCTTCGAACACGTTCTCCTCCGTAGCCGACGCCTTCCACTCCGTGCGCATGTCGAGCAGGTTGACGAAGAAGTCGTTGGTCAAGACTCCCGGCCGGTGGGTGAAGACCCCGTGGGGGGACCCCTTGAAACCGGTGTTCAGGGCCCGCATGCCGCCGATCAGCACCGCCAACTCGGGAGCGGTCAGGGTCAACAGGTTGGCGCGGTCCAGCATGAGGGTCTCCGGCGACAACTTCTCGCCAGCCGGAAGGTAGTTGCGGAAGGCATCCGCCTTGGGCTCCAGCACGGCGAACGACGCCGAGTCGGTCTGCTCCTGCGAGGCGTCCGTACGCCCCGGTGCGAACGGCACCGTGACGTCGTGCCCGGCCTTCCGCGCGGCCTGCTCGACGGCCGCGCACCCGCCGAGGACGATCAGGTCGGCGAGGGAGACCCGCGTTCCGCCGGTCTGAGAGACGTTGAAGTCCTGCTGGATGCGCTCGAGCGTGCGCACCACCTCGGTCACCTCGGGGAGGTCGTTGAGCTCCCAGTCCTTCTGCGGCGCCAGCCGGATCCGTGCCCCGTTCGCTCCGCCGCGCTTGTCGGTGCCGCGGAAGCTTGCCGCCGATGCCCAGGCGGTGGTGACCAGCTGGGCGATGGAGAGGCCCGAGGCAAGGATCCTGCTCTTGAGGGCAGCGATGTCCTCGTCCCCGACCAATTCGTGATCGACGTCGGGAACGGGGTCCTGCCACAGCTGCGGCTCGGGAATCCACGGGCCTAGGTAACGCGAGAGGGGTCCCATGTCGCGGTGCAGCAGTTTGTACCACGCCTTGGCGAACGCCACCGCAAGCTCGTCCGGGTTTTCGTGGAACCTCTTCGTGATCGGGCCGTAGACCGGGTCCACCTTCAGCGCGAGGTCCGTCGTCAGCATCATGGGGGCGTGCCGCTTCGACGGATCATGGGCGTCGCGTACGGCGTTCCTGGCCGCGGGATCCGACGGAGTCCACTGGTGGGCGCCGGCAGGGCTGCTCGTCAGCTCCCACTCGTACTCGTAGAGATTGTCCAGGTACCCGTTGTCCCACTTGGCCGGCTCGGTGGTCCATGCGCCCTCCAGACCACTGGTGAGCGTGTGGGGGCCCATGCCGCTGCCGTATGTGTTCCGCCAGCCGAGGCCCTGCTGCTCGATGGGGGCGGCCTCGGGTTCCGGGCCGATATAACTGGCTTCGACCGCACCATGACACTTGCCGAAGGTGTGGCCGCCGACGATGAGTGCGACTGTCTCCTCGTCATTCATCGCCATGCGCGCGAACGTCTCCCGGATGTCCCGGGCGGCAGCCATCGGGTCCGGGTTTCCATTGGGCCCCTCCGGATTGACGTAGATCAGTCCCATCTGCACGGCGGCGAAAGGACCGGTGAGTTCCCTGTCGCCGCTGTAGCGCTCATCTCCGAGCCATGTGTCCTCGGGACCCCAAAAGATCTCCTCGGGTTCCCAGATGTCCTTTCGCCCGAAACCGAACCCGAACGTCTCGAATCCCATGGACTCCATGGCACAGTTTCCGGCGAAGACCAGAAGATCGGCCCAGGAGAGCTTCCGGCCGTACTTCTGTTTGACCGGCCAAAGTAGACGGCGCGCCTTGTCCAGGCTCGCGTTGTCCGGCCAGCTGTTGAGGGGGGCGAAGCGCTGTGCGCCGCTTCCGCCACCGCCGCGGCCGTCCGCGATGCGGTACGTTCCCGCGGCATGCCAGCTCATCCGGATGAAGAGCGGCCCGTAGTGACCGTAGTCCGCAGGCCACCAGTCCTGGGATGTCGTCATCACCTCGAAGACGTCACGCTTGAGCGCGTCGACGTCGAGGGTCGCGAATTCTTTCGCGTAGTCGAAGTCCTCGTCCATCGGGCTGGATCGTGGCGAGTGCTGGTGGAGAACCTGAAGGTCCAGCTGATTCGGCCACCAGTCCCGGTTCGTCCTGAGCCGCCGAGTCGGTGTGGGCGTCGGTGAAGGGATTGCCGGATTCTCGCTTTCACTGCCGGACATGCCCGTCCTTCTTCCTGCCTCGGTGTTCTGCCTGCCGGTTGCCGCTCTTGACGTCGTTGGCTTTGTTGGTGCCGAGCCCGTCGACCCACACAATCAGCGCGCCACGGCGACCACCAGCTGGAAAATGTGCTGTGCCGCGATGGTCGCGCACCGCAGACCACACCTCTATGAAACACGCAAAGCACCTCGCATGACAGACGTGAGAGCAGGGTCGTCCTTTCTGCTCCCGTGCCGATTTCCGACGCAAGCCGCATCGCGTACGACAGCTCCCGGACTTGCCGGGGGGCCTGGCTGGTGGCCGCCGTAAGGCGTGGCACGCGGCGCCCGCCCTTGTAGAGTGACTGCACGCCGTCAGATCGTCTGCGCTGGTGCAGGCGGCGTCGAGCTGTCTCAGCAGAGCGATGGCCTGGCGGCCCATGGCCTGTTCGACTTGCGGAAGCTGCCGCATCTGCGGGACCCGGAGGGCCTGGCGGAGCCGTTCGGCTTCCGCCTCGATGCCGCGCTGGCGGCCGGCCCTCTTCAGGAGCGAGCACAGCTGAGTGCGGGTGAGCTTGGCGGCCTGTTCCGGGGTGGGCGCGGCAGCCAGTACGACGCGGGCTGCCTTCGAGCACAGTCCTTCACGTCTGGGCTGGAAGGCTGCGAGGAAGCCTGGGAAGTATTCGCGCAGGTGGGAGCGAAGTTTGTTGCCGGCCTGAGTGCGGTCCCAGACGGCGTCCTGCTGGGCTCGGGCCAGGACGGCATTGGCCTGGGCGAGTTCGCTGTCGCCGGGCAGCGGTCGGTGGGCGGCCCTGTCGGTGCGCAGGATGTTCGCCAGCACCATGGCGTCGAGGTGGTCGGACTCCTTGCGGGCGACCGCGTGCCGGTCGCGATAGCGAGCAGCTGCCATCGGGCGATCGCGTAGACGGGACGCTTGGTGGCTCGAAGGCAGGCCACGAGCAGGCCGCGGGAGGTTTCGATCGCCACCGGGATCGGGGCGTCCTCGCTGGCGCCGTGAGTAATGAGAAGGTCCAGGAGCTGTTGCAGGCCCGCGGCGTCGTCGGTGATCCGGGCCCGGGCTAACAAGGTTCCCTCGTGGTCGACCAGGGCGACGTCGTGGTGGTCGCTGGCCCAGTCGATCCCGCAGGTGACGGTCATCGTATCGTTTTCGTCCTCTCGGTCACGGGCTTGTTGCTGCTGGTCACAGCCGTGCGGGGACACGCGTCTCCCTAATGGAAGGGCTCGATGGCCCAGCATCCGATTAGCCGTTCGTGACCCCAGCGGCCCGCGGGGCCCTCGGTCTGCTCAGGAGCTCGGCGGCTCCAGGCTTTGTAAGAGGTGATCCCCGCAGGTGGCTCGGACCACGGACTTCAACGATCCGATCGTCGGACTGGATGCGGTAGTTGCGTCCGGTCTCGTGGTGGTGAACGGTGCCGGGGCCGGCGCTTGTCCAACGGCTCGACGGCCCAGGCGTACTCTGCGGCTTCCCGGCACCGATCACCACCACGATGTGTGGCGCTTGCTGAAGCGGGGCCCGCAGTCTCTTTCAGGGCCTCGACGGGCCGGGGTGGGCCTGGCGGTGCCCCGCTTCACTGCCCATTAGGCGTACTCGTCCCGCAGCATCCGCAGCTACCTGCGCAGACGCCACATCAAGCACACCATCCCGGAACCGAAGGACCAAAGGGCCAACCGCCGACGCCGGGGCAGCAGGGGCGGGCGACCCGCGGGATTCGACAAGGAGTTGTACAAACGCCGCAACGAGGTCGAGCGGACGATCAACCGGCTGAAAGCCTTCCGTGCCGTGGCCACCCGCTACGACAAACGCGCCTACGTCTTCCACGGCACCGTCACCCTCGCAGCCATCCACCTCTGGCTCCGAACATGATCCACCGGACACGCCTTAGCCGAGGCTGGCGCCGAACTCCCCGTTCTCGGCTTCTTCTGCGGTGAGCTGCACCGTGCCCCGGTGCGAGACCTCGACCTTGTAGAAGCGCTCGCCTCTCGGTACGTCGGGGACTTCGACGGCGAAGTCGCACGAGTTGTAGCCGGTCTTCTCGCTGTCGCCGAGCCGCCCAGTGGCGATGACGTCCCCCTTGGCCCCGTACACGGTGACGGACGTGCCTTCGCTGATGTCGTCGTAGCCGCCGGTGCCACTGCAAGTGTCGCCAAGGGTGAGGGCGTCTTCGGTGAGGGAGAACGTCCCCGTCAGCGTGAACGTCCCCGGTTCGCTGTTGGCGGTGATGACCCAGATGCCACCCATCAGGCCGGCGCCGACGGTGAGGCCGAGGAGCCCGGCGGCGAGCGGGCTGAGTCTACTCTTCGCCGTCCCGGGCGGGATGGGCGGCTGCGGCGGGACGCCCGGAGTGGGCGGGTCCGCGGGCTGCGGCGGGGTGGTGGGCTGCTCGGGCAGGTTGGTCATGGTCCCCCCAGGGATGAGATGGAGCGGCAGGCTACCGCCAGATGATGTTGAACAAGCTCGGCCCGTTGAAGTTTCACCAATTCGAGACCAGGCACAGAGCCCGGTCCTCCTCGCCGACGCGGGGGTGCCCCGGAGCAGGCTGAGGGCGACAAGTCGAAGCCAAAAGGCCTGCGAGGGGCTGAAGGAGGACAACTACAACGCCCCTACTGCTGTCGCAGACCTGGGACGACTTGGGCTGGAAGGACGACGAGGGGAGCTTCGACAAGAGCAAGATGCTGGAGGACACGCTCGACGACACGCCATAGCTGCCACACTGGTGGCTGCGCTGCGGGTAGCGCCCGGCAACTCGAGGCCCCGCCGTCACGTCCCCCGTCGCGGCGGGGCCCACGCGCGCGAGGATGACCCCATGCACGACACCGGATGGTTCGCCGACCTGAGCAACGAGGAAGACCGCGACTCACGGAACCCGTGGCAGCCGTTCCTCCAAGCAGACGGCGCATGCTTCGCCCTGCCACTGCGGTTCCAGTCCAAGGACGACTGCGAGGGCTTCAGACAGCACATCCTCGGTGCGGGCATGCTCGCCTGAACCTCAACCTTGTTTGATATCCAGTTGATCATGCCGCATCCCGGCCGCAGATCTGACATGCCCGGAACCAGACGCAACCGGCGTAACGTCCCCCCGAACACACCACACGTCCATGGGGGGACCATGAACACCCGCACCACCCTCACCGCACTCTGCGCCGCCGCCACGCTCGCAGGGCTCGCCGCCTGCACCAGCAGCAAAGACACCAGCAGCAAGACCGACAAACCCGCCGCGAAGACCCCGCACTACAAGATCGTCAAGCAGGACACCAGCGGCAACCAGCGCCAGATGATCGTCGAGGTCGACAGCACGAAGGACCTCCGGCCCCGGGGCGGCGAACCCCGCGGTGGTGCGCGCGGCGCGCGTAACCGATGGGGACGTGCCGGTCGAGGCAGAGGGGCCGGGCTTCAGGAGCATGGTGCACCTGGTCGCCGGTATCTGCCTGGGGCGCAGGAGGTCGGGGCGGACGCGCTGGCCGAGGCGTTCGCCGCCTCCGGACAGAGGCTGCTCGTGGAGCGGCGTGAGCATGGATGTCCTGCCCGGTCCACTTGTCAGCTGCCGTCGCGGGTGATGTGCCGACCGATGGTGGTCCAGACCGGCTCCGCCGCTTCCTGGGGCACGGCCGGTGAGGCCGTCGAGGTGCTGGACGGCCTCAACGGTGATGTAGCGGTCGGGGTCCGGGGACTGCAGGTACCGGCACAGCAAATCGGCGTCGAGGTCCTGGCGCTGGAGGTAGGCGGCGAGGGTGCCGACCAGGAGGTGGTTGTGAGCGAGGGCGTCGGTCAGGGCGTACAGGACTAGGTTGTGTCTCCCAACTTCGGTGGGGCATGAGGGGCTTCCCGATTCTCGTAGACTGATGACGTGGCATTCATGAGCACCCCGCACTGCTGCTTCCTGTGATCGGAAGGCGCTGAGGGCGATGCCGGACGGCGTCGCCCTCCTTGGCGTGCCTGCTGCGTGAACCACGTTCCCAACGCTGCCCGCTCCTTCCTGAGGCAGTGACACTTTGAGCGCGCGTGCAGGCACGGACTCTTCCCTTCACCCTTGCCAGGAGTGCCTCGTGCCCGTGTCGCTTCCCCCTGCCCTCGAGCTGTCCCTCGACATGCTGCGTTGCCCAACCTGCCGCACGCGCCCCCTGCACCCAGACCGCGGCGCACTGCGCTGCCCGGTGGGCCACACCTTCGACATCGCCCGCCACGGCTACGCCGGCCTGCTGACGGGCACCCCCGCCACCAGCGGCGATGACGCGGCCATGGTCCAGGCCCGGGACCGATTCCTGTCCGCTGGCACCTACGCGCCCATCCGCGAAGTCGGAGCCCGCTTGGCGGCCGACGCCGTGTCTGAGCAGGCCACGATTGTGGATGTAGGGTGCGGGACGGGCTATTACCTGGCAGGCGTACTCGACCACCTGCCTCTCGCCCGCGGTCTGGGCCTGGACACATCAGTACGCGCACTGCGCTCGGCAGCCCGGGCCCACGAGCGAGGCGCCGCGGTGGCCTGGGATGTCTTCCGCCCCCTCCCACTGGTCGACGGGGCGGCCGATGCCGTGCTGAACGTGTTCGCCCCGCGCAACCCGGCCGAGTTCCACCGGGTGCTGCGCCCGACCGGCCGGTTGATCGTGGTCCGTCCCACGGGGCGGCACCTGGCTGAGCTGCGCGGCTGGTTGCCTGGGATGGTCACGATCGACCCGGCCAAGGAACAGCGCCTGCACCGGGCGCTGGACCCCTTCTTCGAGGCCGCTGTCACCGAACAGGTGGAGTACCCCGTGACCCTGTCCAGGCTGGATGCCCTGGACCTGGTAGCGATGACGCCGAGCGCACGTCACGTGAGCCGCGCAGACCTGAACGATGGCCGCTTCCTGCCTGATCAGGTCACCGTCTCCGTGCTGGCAACCGCCTACCAGCAGCGGTGACCACGAGCGGGCGCATGCGCCTGCTGACCGACGAGCAGTGGGCACGCCTGGCGCCCTGTCTTCCCCGCAACGCGGGGAAGACAGGGCGTCCGTTCGCCGACCACCGTCGCATCATCGAAGGGATCATCTACCGGTACCGAACTGGAATCCCCTGGAGGGATCTACCCCGCGAAGAGTTGGGTCCCTGGCAGACGGTATGGAAGCGTCATCGCAGGTGGGCGGCTGACGGCACCTGGGACACGGCTCTGGCACAGCTGACCGCCCAGGCGGACTCGATCGGCCGAATCGACTGGACGGTCTCAGTTGACTCGACAATCAACCGGGCCCACCAGCACGCCACGAACACGACCCGCCCTGAGATAGACACCGGTGCCGCCCGCCGCAGCAAGAGCCAAGCTCCTGCGACCGAGGGTGAGCCAGAGGGCCACGCAATAGGTCGATCCCGCGGGGGCCTGACAACCAAAATCCATCACGCCGTAGACGGCGACGGCCGCCCGCTGGCCGTCGTAGTCACTCCGGGCCAGGTCCACGACGCGCAGGTCCTCCCCCTCTTGCTGGGTGACATCCGAGTCCCGCGACTCGGCCGCGGCAGGCCGCGCACCACGCCCGACGCTCTGCTCGCAGATAAGGCATATTCCTCCAAGCAAGTCCGCGCAGACCTCGCGGCCTCCGTCACCAGAACCCTGCGAGTCTGATTGTGACCTATCTGAGTGCAGAGCCGACCCCGCTAAGCGGTCCGCGCCCCGTTTTCCCTACCTCATCCCTGCTTCGGGCATCCGGTTTCTGATCGGTGAGGCTCCGGTTGCTCCGCCATGAGCCGCCGAGCCGGACAGACGACGGTCACACGCCGCACTCGCTTCCGCGTGACCCAACTCGTCCAGGCGGCTCGCCGCTGACACGGAGCGGTCGCTGGTCTACACCGGCGCCGGCTACTACCTCACCGGCTCACTCAGCTATTCCGACTTCCTTGTTCTCGGCGAGAACGGGACCAGGACGTTCCTGTCCGCTGAGCGCGACCTTCTGACCGAAGTGTTCCCGAGCGGCACAGTCGAGGAGCACTACGTGGTCAGCTTGGCCGTTGCTGTCCGTTGACATCACGGCAGCCCGGTGTGCGGATTCTCCCGTAGCGAAACGACGTGACCTGCGTCGAAGCCCCGCGTCATTTGTCATGCTGGGCTTAGACCGTGTCCTACGTGGTGAGGCGTCGTTGACCTCGGTATGGGGCGGGGTACATGGAGTTGGATTGTTCCGGAGGGACTTTGGGAGATCGCGAA